>NZ_RAWT01000026.1:0-33129 GCF_003612005.1 Pyramidobacter sp. CG50-2 | reverse complement strand
GTGTTTCTTTGTATTCTACCGCAGGGAGGCTTTCTTGGGATGAACTTACTTTTCTGCGTTGCGGCTTTCTTCTTCTCGTGAGCTTAATGGCAATTTCCTCGAGTGGATTTTCGTAAGCGATTGCCCTGGGGCAGCCGCCGGACCTTTGAAAAAAGCCCTGGGCAATGGTAAAATCGCACCGGTTCCCGGCCGGAAATATCGAATGCGCTCCGCCCTTGCCACGGGGGCTGATAATGCGAGGCGGCGGTCGGTGAGAACCCTGACAGGACGATCGTCCCGGCCTGTCAGAACAGGTCGGGACGTTTGCTGTGCGAAAAAAATGAAAAGTGGGGAACGCAAGTGGAAAAGGTAAAACGATTTTTGCGCCGCAAGGACATCGAAATTTCGGTCAGGCGATATTGCATCGACGCGCTGGGAGCGATGGCGCAGGGACTGTTTTGTTCGCTGCTGATCGGCACCATCGTCAACACGCTGGGCATCCAGTTTCGGATTTCATGCCTGACGGAGCCCATCATCGCCATCAGAGGAACGGTCTACACCGTGGGCGGGCTTGCCTCGGTCATGAGCGGTCCGGCTATGGCCACGGCCATCGGCTATGCCCTGCATTGCCCGCCGCTCGTGCTGTTTTCGCTCGTTTCGGTCGGCTTTTCCGCCAACGCGCTTGGCGGCGCGGGCGGACCGCTGTCCGTTCTGTTTGTGGCGATCGTCGCGGCCGAGCTTGGAAAAGCTGTTTCCAGGGAGACCAAAGTTGACATTCTGGTTACGCCTCTCGTGACGATCGGAGTCGGCGCCGCTTTGTCCGCGTGGTGGGCTCCGGCGCTGGGCGAAGCCGCGATGAAAATCGGCAATATCGTCATGGTCGCGACGACGCTTCAGCCGTTTTGGATGGGGATCGTCGTTTCCGTCGTCGTCGGCCTGGCGCTGACGCTGCCGATCTCGTCGGCGGCGATCTGCGCGGCGTTGGGGCTGACGGGGCTTGCCGGCGGCGCGGCTGTCGCCGGCTGCTGCGCGCAGATGGTGGGCTTCGCCGTCATGTCCTTTCCGGAAAACCGATGGGGCGGCCTGATCTCTCAGGGGCTCGGCACTTCGATGCTGCAAATGGGCAACATCGTGAAAAATCCCCGTATATGGATCGCGCCTGTGGTTACCTCGGCGATCACCGGGCCGCTGGCGACGTGTCTTTTCCGGCTGGAAATGAACGGCGCGCCGGTATCCTCCGGCATGGGCACCTGCGGGCTGGTCGGGCCGATCGGCGTTTATTCGGGCTGGGTCAAAGAGATCTCCGGCGGCGCGCGCGTTTCGGTCACGGCAACGGACTGGATCGGGCTTCTGCTGGTCGCGTTCGTCCTGCCTGCGGTCATCTGTCCGCTCCTGAATCTGGCTCTGCGGAAGATCGGCTGGGTGAAGCCGGGCGATCTGAAACTGAACTGATCAAAGAACGTTTCGACGGTTCCCGGCGCCGGCAGCTCCCGGTTTACGTGAAGGCGGCCGATGAGGGCGGCCGGAAACGCGCCCCTCTTAAAACGGACGCAGGCGGCGCTCCCCCTTGGGGGAGCGCCGCCTGTCGTTTCATGACGCGGCGAACAGCTGCGGCACGCGGCGGTAGATTTCTTCGAGCGGGCGGCGCGAGGGCATCCCGTGCAAAAAGCGGAAGGAATGGTCGCTGCCGTCGATCTCGTAATATTTTTTGTCCGCTACGGCCAGCGCGTCGAAGATCCGGCGGCAGGAATCGCTCGGGAACGTGGCGTCCTCGCCGCCGCGGAAAACGCGCGCCCAGCGGACGTTCACGCCGCGTGCGGCCTGCAGGAGACGGTCGTTTCGTTCGAGGCTGCTCAGGATCGGCAGCTTGAAAATTTCTTTGTTCTCGGGAAAGACCGCGTCGCCGCTGCCGCAGAGGATCAGCCCTTCGATGCCGCTGGGCGCGGCCCCGCCGGTCATGGCGCCGCCGGCGATGAGCAGCGCGCTCAAGCCCCCCAGAGAAAAGCCCCAAAGCGTCAGCGGCAGGCTGGAGTAGAGGGCGCGCGCGGCTTCGTAGGCGTTGTAGAAGTCTTCGAGCTCTTCGGCGTAGGTCTTGCCGTCGAAGGCGTCGTAGATCCATCGCAACGGCACGTTGGCGTAGTCGTGACGGTTGCGCACTTTGCGGCTGCTCTCGGCGAGAACGGGCATGATGCGGTTTTCCGCCAGGGCGGCGCCGATGCGGGCGTACTTGTTGCCCGGTTCCGAACTGGCGTTGCTGTGGACGCCGTGGAAAAGGAGCGCGACCTTGCGCGGGCGGTCGATGACGCCTGTGGTCAGAATCACCGTCTTGTCGCCGAAGGTGCCGTCGATGTAATTCTTTCTCCAGCGCATGACACCGCCTCCTTGGACAGGATCAATAAAGAATAAAGACGAGAAGGGCGCTCAGCCGTTGTGTTCCTCCTGCTGCGGCTCGGGAAGGGACAGCCACGTTCCCCAGTCGAAACGGACGATGCCGCTGACCAGGTAAATGGAGATCAGGATCAGCAGGCCGCGCTGGCGGGCGGCGATGAACACGATGGCGGCGAAGGCCGCCAGGCCGTAAAGCTTGCTCTTGTTCATGAAGCCTTTTTTGATGGCTTTGAGATTCCCGTACGGCACCGACGAGATCATCAGGAAGCCGTCGACGGCGGCGAGAATGCCCATCAGCCAGGCGGGGACTTTGCCGATCAGCCCGGCCAGGACGATGGAAACGAGGAACAGGCCGCCGGCGGGAATGGGCAGGCCCTGAAAGGGGCCGGGGCGGTGCACGATGTTGAAGCGGGCCAGGCGCAGGGCGCCGCACAGCGCGAAAAACGCCGCGATCAGCGCGCCGACCACGCCGGGCAGGGCCTGCAACGAGGTAGAATAGACGAGGACGGCCGGCGCGACGCCGAACGAGACCACGTCGCCGAGGCTGTCGAATTCGACGCCGAAGTCGCTGCTTACGCCCATGGCGCGCGCGACTTTGCCGTCCATGAAGTCGAAGAACACGGCGCAGGGGATCATCCACGCCGCGGGCAGATAGTGGCCGCGGACGGTGAGGATCAGCGACAGCATGCCGCAGAGCAGGTTGCCGCTGGTGATCATGTTGGGGATGTTGTTGCGGATGGGGATCCCTCTGAGCCTCTTGCGGTAGTGCAGACGCAGTTTGATCTTTTTCATTGTTGGCCTCCTTTTGAAGATTGGCGCGGATTTATTTTTGGCCGCGGACGGCGATGACCGTCTGCCCGGCCGTGACTTTCTGGCCGATCTCCGCCGTGCATTTCAGCGAGAGGGGAAGATAAACGTCGACTTTGCTGCCGAACTTGATCATGCCGAAACGCTGCGCTCGTTCGAGCCGGTCGCCTTTTTTCAGGCGGCAGACGATGCGGCGCGCGACCAGTCCGGCGATCTGCGTCAGCAGCACGGGGCCGTCGGCGGATGAGTAGCCCACGTACATGCGTTCGTTTTCCAGCGACGCTTTATCGGCGTTGGCGAACCATTTTTTGCCCGGCGCGTACTCGAGGTATTCGATCGTTCCGGCCGAGGGCATGCGGTTCACGTGCACGCTGAAAACGTTCATGAAAATACCGACCTTGAGCGCCTTGCCCGTGTAGGGGTGCTCGGTCTCGCAGATCTCGATCACTTCGCCGTCGGCGGGGCTGACGAGTCCGTCTCCCTGCGGCGTGCGTTCGGGATCGCGGAAGAACCAGAACACCAGCGCCGCCAGCGGCAGCGTCACGATCAGCGTCCAGCGGCTCAGCCACGCCAGCAGCAAAGTGGCGGCGGCGACGGCGCTCATGAAGAAGGAGCCGTCGGGGGCGAATCTCATGCCTTAGTCCTCCTTTTCGGGCTCGCGGCCGGGATCGGCCGGAGCGGCGTCCGGCGCGTCGAGAACGGCGCCGGGAACGTCTTCGAATTCCAGACTGCCGGTGTCGTCATCGTCGCCGAAAGGCAGCGTCGGTTCGACGGGGCGCTGCGGGGCGGGCGCCGCTTCCGTGGCGCGAAGACTGCCGCTTTGGACGAGGTCTTCCTTGTGGATCAAAGAGACGTTGGCGACTTCGTCGCCGTTTTCGGGGCGGATCAGGATGGAGCCGGCGGCGTCGCGTCCCAGCTGCGGGATCGAGTCGACGGCGAGGCGGATGATGTTGCCGCCGGCCGTCATCAGCGCCACTTCGTCGCCGGGGAAGACGGTGTTGGCCACGGCCAGCCGGCCGGTGCGGTCGCCGATGCGCATGGCGCGCTGGCCGCCGGTGGCGCGGTGGTGGACCGAGAACTCGTCGTAGGATGTGATCTTGCCGATGCCGCGCTGGCTGACCAGCAGGATGCGGCTGTCGCCGGCGATGACTTCGCAGGAGATGATCTCGTCGTCCTTGCCGAGCTTCATGGCTTTGACGCCGCGGGCGGAACGGCCCATGGTGCGGATCTCGTCCTCGCTGATGCGCAGGCCGCGCCCCATGGCGCTGACGAGGAACAGGTCGTCGAGGCCGTTGGTGCAGCGGATGCGCGCGATGTCGTCGCCGTCGTCGAGCGTCATGATCTGGCGGCCGGCGCGCGTGAGGTTCTGCAGCTCGCTCTTGTCCATGCGCTTGGCGATGCCGCGGCGCGTGATCAGCACGACGGTGCTGCAGTTGTCGGGGAAGCGCCCGAGGATCTCCACGACCGTTTCGCCTTCGCTCAGCGAGATGAACTGTTCGACCTTGCGCCCTTTTCCGGATTTCGTCTCGGGGACCATGTGCCCCTTGATGGCGAAGACGCGGCCGCGGCTGGTGAACAGCAGCACGTCGTTGTGCGTGGTGGTGACGACCATGCCGGCGACCTGATCTTCCTCGTGCAGGTTGGCGCCGCGGCGACCCTTGCCGCCGCGGTTCTGCACGTTGTAGTCCTTGAGCAGCGAGCGGCGCAGATAGCCGTCTTTGCTCAGCGTGATGACGATGTTCTCCTCGGGCATCAGATCCTCGTAGGAGTCGGATGTGCTTTCGACGTGGAGCCGGATCTCGGTGCGCCGCTTGTCGCCGAACTTGTGGCGCAGCTCCGTGAGTTCGTCGCGGATGACGCCGTCGAGAACTTTGGCGTCGGCGAGGATCTCCTGGTAGCGGGCGATGTCGGCCAGCAGCTGCGCCATCTCCGCCATCAGCTTGTCGCGCTCCAGCCCGGTGAGGCGCTGCAGGCGCATGTCGAGGATGGCCTGGGCCTGCTTCTCGGAGAACTGCAGCTGTTCGATCAGGCCGCGGCTGGCTTCTTCGGCGGTCTGGGCGCCGCGGATGATGCGGATCACTTCGTCGATCATGTCCAGCGCGCGGCACAGGCCTTCGATGATGTGTTCGCGTTCCTGAGCTTTGGCGAGGCGGAAGGCGGTGCGGCGGCGCACGACGCCGCGGCGGTAATCGAGGAACACTTCGAGCATGCTCTTGAGGCCGAGCTCGACGGGGCGCTGGTCGACGAGCGTCAGGTTGATGACGCCGAAGGTGCTCTGCATCATCGTGCGGTTGTACAGCTGACGCTGCACCAGTTCGGGATCGCCGTCGCGATTCAGGTCGAGGACGATGCGCAGCCCCTGGCGGTCCGATTCGTCGCGCAAATCCGCGACGCCGTCGATGGAATGTTCCTGCACGCACTTGGCGATGCCCTCGATCAGCGTGGTCTTGTTGACCATGTAGGGGATCTCGGTGATGACGACGCTGGTCCGGCGTTTCCCTTCTTCGACGACGCAGCGCCCGCGGACGATGATCTTGCCGCGGCCGGTACGGTAGGCGTCGACGATGCCCTCGCGCCCCATGATGATGCCGCCGGTGGGGAAGTCGGGGCCGGGCAGGCGGTCCATCAGCTCGCCCAATTCCGCCTCCGGGTGATCGATCAGGCAGCAGATCGCGTCGACCACTTCGCCGAGATTGTGGGGCGGCATGTTGGTGGCCATGCCGACGGCGATGCCGGTGCTGCCGTTGACGAGCAGATTGGGTACGAGACTGGGCAGCGTCAGGGGTTCCTTCAGCGATTCGTCGAAGTTCGGTCCCCAGTCGACGGTGTCTTCGTCGATGTCCTGCAGCATCAGCTCGCCGAGTTCGGCAAAGCGGGCTTCGGTGTAACGCATGGCGGCCGCGCCGTCGCCGTCGACGGAGCCGAAGTTGCCCTGCCCGTCCACGAGCGGATAGCGGAGATTCCACGGCTGCGCCAGACGCACCATGGTGTCGTAGATCGAGGCGTCGCCGTGCGGATGGTATTTGCCCATGACTTCGCCGACGACGCGCGCCGATTTCTTGTACGCCTGATTGTGACGGATGCCCAGTCCCAGCATGCCGTACAGCACGCGGCGCTGCACGGGCTTGAGCCCGTCGCGGGCGTCGGGCAGCGCGCGGCCGACGATGACGCTCATCGCGTAGTCGAGATAGCTCCTTTTTATTTCCGGGACGAGCGGATTCGGTATGACCCGTCCCATCGCCTGTTCTTCCATGCTTGAACCTCCATTGACAGAAGCCGGGTGCGCTTCTTTTTTTCAAATCGCTCTCATGCTTTTAACCCAACCATTTTATCATCTTCAGCGGGGTTCTGCCCAATGATTTTAAATGGTTATATTTTGACGGAGCCATTTTCTTCGCCCGCGGTGATATAATGCACGTACTTGTTTTTGAGGGAGGTTTTCTTTTGGACCTGTGGCAGACGATTCCCCTGTACGGATCGGTCGTAAACGTGCTGGCGGTCGTGGCCGGCAGTTTGGCGGGCTACGCGCTGCGCCGTCGTGTCAATGAGGAGATCATGAGACTGCCGATGCAGTGCCTCGGCCTGTTTACCGTTTCCATCGGCATGGGCATGGCGCTGAAGACGCAGAACCTGCTGATCGTGGTCTTCAGTCTCTGCGCCGGTTCGATCGTCGGCGGCCTACTGGACATCGACGGCCGCATTGAACGCGCCGCCGGCGGAATACAAAAGCGCTTCAAGAGTTTGGATTCGAATTTTTCGCAGGGCGTCATGGCGGCGACGCTGATTTTCTGCGTCGGATCCATGGCCGTGCTCGGCTCTTTCGAAGAAGGGTTGGGCGGCTATCCGACGCTGCTGCTGACCAAGTCGATGATGGACGGCCTGATGTCGGTGGCGCTGGCGGCGTCGCTGGGGCTCAGCGTCGCTTTTTCGGCCGTGCCCGTGTTCGTCTATCAGGGCACGTTGACGCTCTCCGCGCGCTTCATCCAGCCGCTCATGACCGAAACGGCGACGGCGGAGATGACGGCGACCGGCGGCGTCATGCTCATCGGCGTCGGCCTGTCGGTCCTCGGCCTGGTCAAAATGAAGCTGATGAACGCGCTGCCGGCCCTCGTCGTCGCCGTGGCGCTGGCGCGGATTTTCCTGAGTTAGCGGAACTTTTTCTGGGCAAGAAAAAAGTCTGTCCCCGCAGTTTGTTTGACGGCTGTGTTACAATGAGCTTGTAATCCGACCGATTATATATTGAATGAAAAATTCGGAGGCGTTTTTCAGTGAACGAAATTTATAAACCTTTGGACGTGTCCCAATACGAAAAGTATAAAGAATTTTGGTTACGATGCGATGAATATTCGTCGGACATGAGTTTTGTGATCCTCTGGGCCTGGCAGGATTTCTTCGGCTACGAGGCGAGCTGGGAGCCCGAACTGATCTGGCTGCGCCAGACCAAGCCCGATCTGAAATGGCTGGCTCCCGCGGGCGACTGGCACCGCGCCGACTGGGCCGAACAGCTGCGGGCGCACGCGGGTGACGAAGCCGATTTCATCGACGTGCCCAAATCGCTCGTCAGGATCTGGCAGGAACAGTTGGGCGCGAAGATCGCGGCCGTAGACGACCGCGACAGCTACGAGTACCTCTACAACGTCGAAGAGCTGGCGACGCTGGCCGGCAACAAGCACATGAAGCGCCGCAACCGCGTCAACAAGTTCCGCCGCGAGTTCAACGCCCAGTACAAGACGCTGACGCCGGAGATGACCGAGGAAATCAAAAATCTGCAAAGATCCTGGACTCACGACGAGAACGAATTCATGACCAGGATGCTGACCGCCGAGGGCGAGGGCATCCTGCGCGTGCTCGACCACTGGCGGGAAATGGGCCTGATCGGCGGCGCCATCGAACTGGACGGCCGGCTGATCGCCTACACGCTGGCCGAACCGGTCACACCCGAGCTGATCATGATCCATTACGAAAAAGGCCTGCCCGAGTTCCACGAAGTCTATCAGGTCATCAACAAGGATTTCCTGTTCCACGACGCCCGCAGCTACAAGATCGCCAACCGCGAGGAAGACATGGGCGACCCCGGCCTGCGCCACGCCAAGCTGGCCTATCTGCCCTGCGGCTACGTGGAGAAATGCAACGTCCACTGGAACGCCAACGCCTGAACGATAAAAAACCGTCCCGAAGATCTCACGCAAGCTGAGATCTTCGGGACGGTTTTTTTATTTTTTGTCGAAGGACTTGAAATCCGTTGCTGCGCGCTTTGTGGATTTTCCTCGAGGCACTCTTGCTGCCTGGTGTCTCAGTCAAGAAATAGCATGAATCGTCGTGAGCACCATCTGCGGATGGTACGCGGGGCAGCCGATCTCTTGGCAACGGCTGGAGAGCTTGTCCAGGACGAGGGGGCGACGACGGAAATGAAATCCTTTCCCATGCCTCATTGAGCACAAGACGAATAGAAAGAGTCCGCTTCTTCCTCCTTCTTTGAGTTTTTGAGACAGACCCTTCTATGAATCAATTCGGTTGTTTTCCCTCCGCCGGAGCGAGGAATTCTTCCAGCCTGGCAGCAGAAATGTCGTCTATAACCACGCCGTCGTGCAGGGCCCGCTCGCGGGCTTCGCGCTCCTTTTCGCCGTGGATCCAGACGCGGCCGCGACCTTCGGCCGTCTCGCCGTTCCGTACTTCGCGGAGGATTTCGCCGATGTGGGCGCGCAGGGCGGTGGGATCGCCGAAGATGTCGAGGCGAACGGCCGAAAAGAACATGGCGACTTTTGCGCCGACGCCTTTTTCATACGAATGCAGGCTCCATGCGCCCATCGACAGCCCGGCGGAAAGCAGCTCGACAAGCAGTCCGAGGCCGTAGCCTTTGTGTCCGCCGGTGGCCTCCTGCGTGCCTCCGAGGAAGACGAGTCCGCCAAGTCCGGGTTCGGCTTTGTAGGCGCGCAGGAACTTGACAGGATCGCGCTGACTCTGCCCCCTGCTGTCGACGGCCCAGCCCTCGGGCAGAATCTTGCCGCGGCGGGCGTACACTTCGATTTTGCCGAAGGCGGCGGTCGTCGTCGCCATGTCGAGCAGGAACATGTTTCCATTCTCTTCGGGGATGGAGACGGAAATGGGGTTGGTGCCGAACATGCGGGTACGGCCGTTGGTAGGGATGGCGTTGCACCGCGTCGTGCAGCAGGAGCAACCGATCATTCCGGCCCGGGCGATGCGTTCGGTCAAGAGACCGGCCATGCCGTAGTGGCTGGCATTGCGCACGGCGCAGAAAGCCGCGCCGGTCCGACGGGCTTTTTCGATCAGGCGCGTCACGGCGAAATCGGCGATCAGTCCGCCGACGCCGTTGTGCCCGTCGACGACGAGTGAGACGGGGGTCTCGAAAGTAATCTCCGGCGCGCGCCCGGGATGGATAAAGCCGTTGTCCAGAAACTGACGGTACGGACTCAGCCGTCCCACGCCATGCGAGGGCACGCCGCGCGCGTCGGCCTCGACGAGAACGCGGGCGGTCAACGAGGCTTCTTCCTCTGAATAGCCGAAACTGCGCAGGATTTTTTTTGTTTTCAGCAGCAGATCGTTGTATGCATACACTGCGGACATCTTTATTCCTCCTGCTTTTATCTGTGCGACAAGGCGCTCCGGCTTGGCCGGAGCGCCTTGTGTCCTATGGGCCTAGTTGTAGTTTTTGCGGTCCATCAGCGCGAAGATCTCGGCGAGCGACTGGGGCGCCGCGCCGTTCAGCTCCTTGGCGCAGCCGAAGCTGGTGGTGTGCTCCATGCGCGCCTTGGCGCCGGCGGAAACGAGCGGTTTGACGCCGACCTGCCCCATCAGTTCCATCGCTTCACCCACTTCAAAGCCGCGGCGCTCGGAATGAACAAAGTCCGATCCGGCCAGGGCGACGACGAGCTTTTCAAACGGCTGCTTGGCCATCGTGGCGCAGATCGACTGCATGAAACGGTCTTCAAGGCCGCACTTATGAGCGAACGCAAGCGCCTCCGTCAGCAGCGCTTCCAGTCCCTTGGTGAAGACACTGCGCACCAGCTTGATGCGCGAAGCGTCGCCGGCTTTGGAACCTTCACCGACAAGCGTGATGTTCATGCCCCAGGGCGTCATCGAGTCGTGCCAAGCGTCCGAGCCTTCGCCGGAAGCGAGGATGGGGACCTTGTGACCGTAGCCGACGAGGCCGCCGAGCATCGCAGAATCCACGTAAAACGCGCCTTTTTCGGCAAACTTCTTTGCCTCGGCCGTCTTGATGTCGGGCAGAGCCGTGGTCACGTCGATGAAGTACTGTCCTTTGCGGGCCATCGGCAGCAGGCCATCGGCCGTGGAGGGGGTAAAGCGCGCGGGCACGGCGATGACGACGAAGTCGCACTTCTCGACAAGTTCCTTTGCGGAAGCGGCGGCCGTCACGCTGCCGGCGCTGGCGACGCGGTCGAGCACCGTTTTCTTGTAAGGACCGTCCGAGCCCATCGCCACGTCGTAGGCGAGAATTCCCGTCAGCCCCTCGTCGCACAGCCCTTTGGCCATGTGATAGGCGGCTTCGCCGAAACCGATATAACCGAGAGAAACATTCTGAGCCATGTGAAAAGACCTCTTCCCTTGTAAATTTTAACGAATCATGCCGAAGAATTTCGGCAGTACCAGACTGATCCAAGGCACATAGAGAATGATCAGCGTCGCGGCGATCATCGAGAGAATGAACCATTTGCCTTTGCGCGCGATAGAGATCATGTCGATGCCCGTCATCGACTGAGCGACGAACAGGTCCATGGCCACCGGCGGCGTCACCAGGCCGACGCAGAGCGCCAGTACCATGAAGATGCCGAAGTGCACGGGATTGACGCCGATCTCCTGGACGACTGCCAGTAAAATGGGCGAAATCAGCAGCATCGAAGGAGTCGTTTCCAGGAACATGCCGACGATGAGCAGCAGGATCAGGATCATGAACAGGATCACGTAAGGGTTGGACGAAATCGAGATGAAGAACGCCGTGATCCTGGCAGGGATCTTCATATAAGCGAAAATCGAGCTCAGCGCGCCGGCGGGGGCGAACGTGAACAGCATCGCGCCGATGAAGCTGGTGTTCTTCTTGTACATCTCCCAGATGTTGCGCCACGTCAGCTCCCTGTAAATGAAACGGCCGACGATGATCCCGTAGGAGCAGCCGACAACGGAGGCTTCCGTCGGCGTGACAACGCCGGAATAGATGCCGCCGAGGATGATTACCGGCATCAAAAGAGCCCATTTTGCGTCCCAAAAAGTCTTAGCTATTTCCTTGCCGCTGAGGCGGTGATTCTTGCCCACCCAGCCGTATTTCCTGCAGGTGAAGTAGTTCACCGTCATCAGCAGACCGCCGACGACCATCGCGGGCAGAAAACCGCCCATGAACAGAGCGCCGATCGAGACGTTGTTGGTGACACCGTACACGACCATCGGCGTGCTTGGCGGCACGATCATGCCAAGACTGCCGGCCACGGCGATCAGCGCCGTCGCGTAGGTACGGTTATAGCCTTCCTGAGCCATTGCGGGCAGCATGATCGAGCCGATCGCCGCTACTGTGGCGATCGCCGAACCGGAAACTGCGCCAAAGAACATGCAGGCGATGATCGATACCATACCGAGGCTGCCGGTGACGTTACCGATCGCCGAGTTGGCCGCCTTGACGATGCGGCGCGAGATCCCGCCGCCTTCCATGATCGTGCCGGCGATCATGAAGAAGGGTAGCGACAGCAGCGTGAAGTTGTCCAGCCCCGAGTAAAGGGACTGAGCGATAAACGTCAGCTTGGTGATCGGCGCGAAGCGGATCAGCGCCAGCATCGCGCAGGCGATGGAAACGCCGATGGGCACGCCGAGAAAAAGGAGCGCGAACATCACTCCGAAAAGGATGGCAACGCTGTTCTCCATGGTTATTTGCCTCCTCCGTCGTTTTCAGCGGTTTCCTCGTCAAGATTCGCGTCGAAGATGGAGCGGCTGGTCGTCACTTTCACGTCGTCGTCGCTCGACGTGGCGATGCGCCAGCAGTCCTGGATCAGGCGCAGCGTCATCAACGCGAAGCAGAACGGCAGCACAGCATAGATCACCGATTTGGGCATACGCAGCAGGATCGTAGCGCTGTTGCGCCTCGCGAAGTTGGCGATGATCTTCATCAGCGGCGGGATCATGTAGAGGCAGAAGCCCATCGTCACCAGATCGGTGAAGATCAGTAAGGCCTTTTTCGCCTTGCCGTGCAGGCTGTTGAGGAAGCCGTCAATACGCAGATGCTTGCCCTTCAACACGCCGCCGCAGGCGCCCAGGTACGACAGCCAGATGAAGAAGACGGTGCACAGCTCTTCCGTCCAGCTGAACGAATAGTTGAACAGATAGCGCGTGATCACCTGCAGCGTCAGCAGGATTGTCATCGCTGCGAAGAGCGTGGCGCCGATATAGACTTCGAATTCGTTCAGGAATCTCAGAACGCTTTTTTTCAAGAGAAGCGCCTCCTTTAACTGCAAAACATTGTAAGCCGTATCACAAAACTGTTTTTCAAAAACAAGCGGCCGCGCGAAAGATGTGCGGCCGCTTGCAGGAAGTTGTGGCAAACTATTTGCCGAGGCGGGCCTTGATGGTCTCGATCTCTTTGACGATCGCGTTCCAGGCTTCGTCGCCCATTTCTTGGCGGACCATGTCGCGCACGGGCTGAGCGGCATCCTCAAACGCCTTCATCTGCTCGGGAGTGAGCTGGTTGAAGGTCATCACTTTTTTCAGCTCGCTCAAGCAGGCGTCCTCGAATTTCTGGTTGTCCTCGGCCACCTTCTGAGCGGCAGCGCAGGCCTTGTCGAACGCATCGCGCAGATCTTCGGGCAGCCCCTGATAAGCTTCCTCCGCGATGCACATGACCGCCAGCGTGTAGGCGTTGCGCGTCTCGGACAGATACTTCTGGACCTCGTACAGCTTGGAGTTGTAGATGTTCACGAAAGGTCCGTCGGAACCGTCGATCAGCCCCTGCTGCGAAGCGGTGTACAGCTCGCTGTAAGAAACCTGAATAGTAGGCGCGCCGAAGGTCTCGAACGTCTTGATCGTGTAACGATCGGAGAGCACGCGCATCTTCAGCCCTTTGAGATCCTCGGGCTTCGTGATCGGGCGAACATTGTTGATGATGTTGCGGAAGCCCAGCCAGCCGTAGAAAACGACGCGGGTATCGGTATCGGCCAGAACCTTGTCTTTGATCTTCTGGCCTTCGGGGCCGTAGAGGAACTCCTGAAGGACCTTTTCGTCGGTGAACAGGTAGGGCGTGTTCACGGGCAGGAACGCGTTGGTGTACTCGCCCCAGCTGCCGGCCACAAGGTTGAACATCTCGAACGACCCCATTTGAGCGCCGCCGACCACTTCGGAAGGCGTCTTGCCCAGCTGGCTGTGGGGGAATACCTCGACCTTGAGGCGTCCGTTGCTGAGTTTGTCGCATTGCTCGACGAGCGTCGTGATGCCCAGACCGAAGGAGCTGTTTTTCAAGTCGTTTTCGCTGATGTTCGTGTTCATGCGAAGTACGACCGGATCGGCGCCCCATGCGGCGGAAACGAACAGGGCCAGACAGACGGCGGAAAGGAACGATCTGCGGAAGTTCATCATTTTCAAATACCCTCTTTTCTATAGATTAAAGTGCTGCGTTGCTGTCGGAGCAGAAAAAACTACTCGACAATCTCGCAGCCGATTTCCTTCAACTTGACGTCGACCCAGGGACGGTCGAATTTGCCTGTCTTCTTGATGTTCTCGATCCACACAGCCTCTTTTTCCGACGTGGCGCGAGCCTTAGCGGCCAGCTCCTCGGCTTCTTCGGGGTGGATGAAGAGCGCGCCGTCGCCGTCGCCGATCACGATGTCGCCGGGACGGACGACGATACCGCCAAAGGAGATCGTCGTGCCGATCTCGCCGGGGCCGTTCTTGTAGGGACCGTTCGGCGTTGCGCCGCGGGCGTAGATGGGCATGTCCATGGCAGCCAGCTCGTCGCGGTCGCGCACACTGCCGTCGACCATCAGGCCGGCAACGCCGCGCGTCTTGCAGTACTGCGCCATGATCTCGCCGAAGATGGAACGGCTGACGTCGCCGCCGGCGTCAATAACGATAACGTCGCCCGGCTGCGCCAGATCCATGGCCTTGTGGAACATCAGATTGTCGCCCTCGGCAACCTTGACGGTGAAAGCCACGCCCAACAGAGGCACGCTGTTCAACGGGCAGATCTCGGGACGCACGGCCGCCGTGCGGTTCATGCAGTCGTCGATGTTTGCCACGGGTAGGCCGCGGAACTTCTCGACCAATTCTTTGGGAGGACGGGGAAAGTTCATCACGATTTTGCAGCCAATGTTAGCCATGTAAACCACCTCAGAGAAAAAATTTTGAAACATCGCGACTTCCTGCCGCGGAAACGCTCGAAGAAAATTTGTCACACTAAAGCGTTGATTTTCGAAAACTCAATTTAACCAAATTTATTCATTACGGGTTATAATTTTGGACTACGAAAAACCTTCCGCCTGACGCGCCCGCGCCTTTGTATCGGCGTTCAAAAGGAGCTATGTCAACAATCGTAGCGGCTATTTAGTTAGTAATATTTATTGTCGACGAGGCTATCATATAAGAAATTCAAACGTTTGTCTAATTCATCTTGTTATATAATAGTCATGCCTATTTCGGAATACTTATGCGGAGGCGACAAATATGAACAATTACGATTATTTTCTGGCGATCGCCGAAACGGGAAACATCTCCCGCGCGGCGGAAAAACTGTACGTCTCGCAGCCGTCGCTGAGCAAATACCTGCGCCGCTTGGAAAATGAGCTGGGGATTGAGCTGTTCGACCGCTCTTCCTATCCACTGAAGCTGACTGAAGCCGGCGAACTGTATCGAAGTTACGTCAGGGAAGAGATTCTGCGCGGCAAGAATCTGCGCCGCAGCTTTGCCAACCTCAAGGCTCCCGACCGCGGAGAAGTTCGCGTCGGCCTCACGCCGTGGCGTTCGGCCAGTCTGCTGCCGGAGATCCTGAGCGTGTTCTGGCGCGCTTGGCCCAACATTCGCGTCAGTCTGGAGGAGGGGCCCCACCAGCACCTTGCTTCGCTGATCGAGCACGACCGCGTCGATTTCGCGCTGACGCACCTGCCCAACCAGTACCAAGGCTTCACCTGTACGCACGAATTCCTTATGACCGACGCTGCCGTGTTCGCCGTCAGCCGCAGCAATCCCATTCTCGCCGCACTGCCGGACGAAAAAGGTATTTCGCACATCAGCGAGGAACAGTTCACGCTGTTCCAGAACGAACCTTTTGTGATGTTTCAGGAAAGCCAGAACATTTACGAAATGCTCTACTCCTTCCTCGAAAACGCCGGCGTGCTGCCCGGCGTACGGCTTGTCACGCCCAACATCCACACGGCGATGAACTTCGTGCGTCAGAATCAGGGCGTCGGCTTTGCCACGACGAGCTACGCCGAAGCTTGCGAAGATGAGAACCTGCGCTTCTTCTTCGTCGACAGCGAGCCAATGAAATGGGATGTCGTCGCTACCTACAAAAAAAGCCGTCCTCTCAGCTCGCAGGCCCGGCTCCTGGTGGACTGTATCCGCGCATGCTGTCTGGAGAAGTTCGGCGGCCGCGCGCGGGCATGAGTTCGCTCGCTTTTCGATGCAAAAAACATTTCCCCGTATCACGCCAAGCTGTGATGTGATTGCGGCACAAGCGCATCATATGATTCTCGGGCTTTGAGCCGAAACACTTTTTCTGCCGGGTATTCTCCATTTGTATGTTTTTGTTATACGAAAGCCCTCCTGACGCAGTTTTTTATTCTACGACAGGAGGGATTTTTGTTATTGTCTCCATTGTGGGGGATACAGTCTAAAATCTTTAGACCAATATTCTTGATGACAGCTCCGCCACCGTGGTTGGCAGAACCACTTGCGAAGATACTTGGGAGTTATAATGTAAATTTATAATTAAGTTAATGTAACAAGTCTTTGCTATTTAATATGTGATTTTGTAGAATAAAATCGTGAGGAGGATATTGATTAAAATTTTCCTGACAAAAAACAACAAGGGAGGATTTTGTTATGCTTGCAATATTAGGATTCCTTATGATTGCCACGTGCTTTGTCCTGGTCCTGTCGAAAAAGGTTCATATGATTGTCCCCTTTATCATTGTTCCTATTGTTTTCGCCGTTCTGGCCGGGTTCCCTCTGAAGGATATCAGCAAGTTTGTTGTCAGCGGTGTCGCATCACTGATGCCCACCATTATGCTGATTCTATTTTCTGTGGCCTATTTCAGTATTTTGTCAGAGACAGGAATGTTTGACACTGTTGTTTTTCATATTACAAAGTTGACAAAGAACAATGTTTTCGTTGTTCTATTTTGCACCGTGCTGATTGCTATAATTGGTCATCTTGACGGCGCCTATAATACGACATATCTGATCACGATCCCTACTTTGCTTCCTTTGTATAAGAAGATGAACATTGATTCCCGCATTCTTATGTACCTGGCCGTTATGGGAGCCACAGTTATGTGCGTTACTCCTTGGAGCGCTCTGGTTGTACAGCTGACACCTTTCGCTGAAGTTAGCGCTGACGTGCTTTCCGCAAAGATGCTCCCCTATGCGGGCGTTGCTCTGGTTTGTGCACTTGTCAGTGCCTTGATGTTTGGTATTAGCATCTCCATGAAGCAGAAGAAGGGGCTTGAGCCTGCTCCCGCTGCGGATATTGCTGCTCCTGATTTCTCCGACTCCCCCTATGCCAGACCTCAGTATTTCTGGATTAACTTCATTATCTTTACTGCTTCTATCGTGTGCCTGTTTGCCCTCAAGGCGCTGGCTACATATATCCTGTTCATGATCTTCACCTGCATCACGTTGGTCGTGAATTATCGCGATGTCAAAGATCAGAATACGCTGATCAGAAAGTTCTCCGCGACGATGCTGGCGCCCGCACTGCTGTTCATGGGCATCAGCGTCATGGTCGGTGTCATGAAATCTTCTGGTATGGTTAATGCCGTTATTGATGTTATTCTCAAGGCCATTCCTGCAACACTGGCCCGCTATACTCATGTTATTTTTGGTCTGCTGCTTGTTCCCATTTACCTGGTGCTTCCTTATCAGGTCATGATGCCTATTTATCCTATCCTTACGGGTATCGGTAAATCTATGGGTTTTTCTCCTGCTGCCGTCATGATGGTTTTCATCCTTCAGTACGGAACCGCATGCTCACCTCTTGTGGCTGCTACGAACCTTGGTGCAGAACTGGCCGGTATTAATGTTATCGAGCATATGAAATTCTCCTATTGGAGATGCTGGATCTGCAGTTTCGTTATCATTGGAGCAATGATCGTTACCGGTGTCCTGTTTATGTAAGGTGAAAAGATCATGGCAAAAATTTCTTCTCTCTGCATCATCGACAGTACTTGTGACCGTCCTTGGGAAGTGGCTGTAAGGCCCTTCCCGGTGACAAACCGAATTTACTACGTTGGAGGCAAATGGGTTGGTGCCTATCTGGTCGATACCGGTGATGGTTTGATCCTGCTTGATACAACGACCGCAGAAACATCCTATCAGCTTGTCGATGCCATTTACCGGCTTGGATATAAGCCTGAAGACATTAAACATATTCTTTTGAGTCATGCGCATATTGACCATGATGGTGCCGCGAAAATGATGCGGGAACTGACCGGTGTGCCTATCTGGCTGTCTGCTGAAGACGATGCGTTCCGCCGTACAGAAGGAAGCCAATATGTCGGTTTGACCTTGAATTTCAAGGCGTACGACTACGAAGTCGATTACCATTACAATGACGCGGAGCCGATTTGTCTTGGCGATGTGGAAATCCGGACCCGCCTGACCCCCGGACATACTCCCGGAACAACAACTTTCTTCATCACTCATCCTGATGAACAGGGGAATCCTGTTGTGGCGGCCATGCACGGCGGAGTTGGTGTGCTGACCATGAGTGATGAGATTCTTGACAAGGCAGGACTGCCTCGCTCTCAGCGCAGACGCTTTATTGATGACTGTGATGATATGATGGATCTGAAGGTTGATGTCTGCCTTGCCAGCCATCCTGCCCATGGAGCTCTGTTTGAAACACTTGAAAAGGTGCAGAAGGGCGAAGCTTCTTTCAGAAATCCTAAAGCGTGGAAAGAGTTTCTTGTTTCCAGATCCAAGTTTGCCCGCGATATGGAGGACGGCTCAAAATAATAGAAAAAGAACAGAGGAGCGAAGCCTTGAAAATGCTTTTCGCTCCTCTGTTTGTCATTCGGGCTCCTTTAGCTGTTCCTTCAGTGACTGAATGAACAGCCTCGGGATGCGGGGAAGGTAAATGTCTTTCCGGTACACAACGGACAATGGCCAGATCAGATCAGGCAGCCCTGTGTCAAAGAAAGTAACCAGTCCCGGATGGGCGCATACGCGGGCGCCCTCGGCGGGAACGAAGGCGCAGGCCATGCCTCGTGCCACAAGGTTGATGGCGGTGGTCAGGTTGGCTGTTTCCAAAAGAATGTCGGGCTCAATGTCATTCCACGCAAGGGCAGAACGAACGGCGGAGGTTAGGTTTTGTCCCTGCTTGGTAAGAATTACGGGAAATCTGCGCAGAATGTTGATGGAGATGCGGGGGTATGCTCCTTTGGGGGGAATGTTGTCTGCCAGTGCCTGCTGTGCCATGGGGTGGCTGTTGGGCACTGCTAGTAAGATCGGTTCCTCAAAAATCTTTTCGCAAAACAATTTATTGTAATCGATATTATGAGGAACGTTCAGCACTGCCAGAGTGATATGGTCGTTCATTAGTGCTTTTTCTAGAACAGCAGACGAGCCCTCCATCAACTCCAGTTGGATACGGGGGTAGCGGGCGTGAAAAGCGGGAAACACATCCGGAAGCAGGCAAGCTCCTCGCCACAGGGCAAGGCCGAGCTTGAGACGGCCGGCTTCTTCCGCACGGATATCTTGAAACTCGCGAATGATATTCTCTTCTGCTTTCTTCGCCTGCCGTGCGTAGGCGTAATACCGTTCACCGGCAAAGGTCAGTTTCAGGGGCGATGTGTGGTGGTCGAACAGTTCCACGCCGAGGAATTCTTCAAGTCGCTTTAGGTACTGGCTGAGGGAAGACTGGGAAACCAGAAGCTTTTCGGCCGCTTTGGTGGCGCTGCCGCATTCGACGATCGCGATAAAGTAGTCGTTATTTGGGCGGAACATGATAGGGACTCCTTTTTTGCTGTTTTTATACCACATCGAGGGGACATAATATGCTTACAGGATGGTTATTTATTTAAGATCGTTAAAAGGTTTTCAAGTTATTCGTTTGAAAACAAAATTGATGCTTTCGTTTGGACGAAATAATTAGCGATTCCTTAGTTCCTGAATGTGCTCGTTAATTTTTTGAGGCCTTGATGGCCTCCTCGTTCGCTTTCCTGGGGTGACGGCTGCGCGGCATGACTTTTCTCCAGCCATGACGTTTTAGGACCGCATAAACATGAGTCAGACCGCTGGCATGTCCAACCGCGGTCTGATAGGCTGGGCTATTTTTGCAACCGAAATGATTTCTCCTTTTCCGGCTTTCTCCAGAATAAGGTGCAAGTACGGTTTCTTCCTGCTCATAAGTTAGATTGCGAAGATTATCAAGGTAATGGCATTGCAGCATATACGAGAGGCCGCGATGGATAAACTGCGAGATGATCTTGCTGACGTTCGTGAAGTGGCATTCCGTGATTTCGCTGATTTCTTTCAGAGTCTTGCCCTTGGCGTGCAGGCTGAGGAGTCTCAGCCTGGCTTCGATTGTCTTGTTCCGATTTTTTTCCGCACGGCTTCGATTTCCGCTTTTTGGTCTGATGTGATCTTATATTTCACGGGCATTATAACTTAGCTCTGAACATTTTGGCTGTCCTATGGAGAAATATTAATAGATCTTCGGGACGGTTTTTCTGTGATGAAATAAAATGCAACCGCGCGGGACATTCACCGCAGCGTTGCCAATTCGGCCTCGACGGCGCGGAAGAAAGCGTCGAGGTCGGCGTCGACGCGCAGGGTGATGCGCGACGGCGGCAGATAGTCGGCGGACACTTCGCCGCGGTTGACGACCACGATTTTGCCGCGGCAGAGCTGGGGCAGGAGCGCCGCCGGCACGACGTTGAGCGACGAGCCGAGCACGAAGAGCAGCTCGGCGCGCGAGCAGAGCCGCTCGCATTCCGTCAGGTATTTGACGCTTTCTCCGAAAAAGACGATGTCGGGCTTGATCACGCCGCCGCAATGGCAGATCGGCACGTCGGCCGTCTCGAGCATTCGGTTGACGGCGTCGTAGCCGTAATATTCGCCGCATTTGGTACAGTGGGCGCGGCGGATCGTGCCATGGATCTGGTAGACTGCTTTCGACCCGGCGGCTTCGTGCAGGCCGTCGAAGTTCTGCGTGACGATGCCGCTCAACCGGCCCTCGGCCTCGAGGCGGGCGAGGAATTTGTGCGTGAAGGTCGGCTCGATGTGCGCCAGCATGCGCTCGCATTCGCGGTGAAAACGATAATAATACGACGGATCGCGTTCGAAGTAGTTGATGTCGAAGAGTTTGTCGGCTTCCACGTCGGCGCGCCGGTAAATGCCCTGCGGCCCGCGGAAGTCGGGGATCCCCGCCGCGGTGGACAGCCCGGCGCCGCTGACGGCGGCCGTGTCGCGGGAATCATGGATTATTTGGGCGCACTGGCGCGCCTGTTCCTGTAACGTCATGACAACACCTCCCAGTGATGTTCCAAAACGGAAGCGGAGCGGTTATTTCTTTTCCCCGGCGGCCGGCAGCGCGTCGTACGTCGCTTCGACGAGCTTTCTGAGGAAAGCCCGGTCGCTGGCGTCGCGTACCATGAGCATCGGCTTCCCGCCCTCGTAGGGAAGTTCGAAGGCCGCGTCGGGCATCAGTGAGATGGCCGCCGCGACGGGCTTGACGAGGAAACGGTCGTCGTAAACGCCGCCGATGACTTTGTCCCGATAATAGAGGACGTATTCTCCCATCATCGGCCGGAAAGCGACTTCCGGCAGTTCCGAGAGTCGTTCCATGATCAAAGACAAAAACTCTTTGCTTGACGCCATGAGCCCCTCCCTAATTTCGTCTGGGCCGTTTTTCCTTCGGAACGGAGACGCGCTTCCCTCCGGACGGGAAGGAAACGCCCGCCGCCAGCGCCAGTTTTTCTTCCCGCGTCAGGCGCTTGACGCGCGCTTCGGCGCTCATGGCCGCGCCTTTGTCCGGCCACTGCCAGAGGGCGATCATGCGCACGGGGCGGCGCGAGCGCGTATATTTGGCGCCGCGTCCGGCGTTGTGGGCGGCCAGGCGCTTTTGGGGATCGACGGTGGAGCCGCTGTACAGCGTGCCGTCGGCGCAGCGGAGGATGTAATTGTAATAATTCGGCATTTTTTTCACTGCGCGGCGACGCGGGCGCGTCCCTTGTCCACGTCCACGCCGGCGAGGATCGCCATGCCGGCGATGAAGTTCAGCGCGATCACGCCCACGGCCAGCCGCAGCGAACCCGTCGCTTGGGCGACGAAGCCGCACAGCGCCGGGCCGACGATGCCGGCGAATTTGCTGGAGACGTTGTAGAGGCCGAAGAAGTGACCGCTGCGCCCGGCGGGCAGCATCGAGGCGTAGATCGAACGGCTGATGGCCTGCGAGCCGCCCTGCACCATGCCGACGGCGACGGCCATCAGCCAGAAATGCCAGTCCTGCGTGATGAACATCGCTCCGACGGCGACAATCGTATACCACGCAAGCGCGATCATGACGGCGCGCTTGCTGCCGGATTTTTCCGCCAGACGGGCGAAGACGAGCGCGAAAGGCACGCCCACGAACTGCGTCGCCAGCATGGCGCCGACGAGATGGTTTTGCGAGATCCCCAGTCCGGCGCCGAACACGGCGGCCATGCGGACGATCGTGCCGATGCCGTCGTTGTAGAGCCAGAACGAGACCATGAAACGCAGCGCCTCGGGGTACTGCTTCAGTTCCGTCCAGCTGTGCGCCAGCGCGCGCAGCGTTTGCCTCAGCCCCGAGGGCGCGTTGTTGGCCGCCGGCGGCTCGGGCACCCACGCCGTGAGCACGGCCGCGGCGGCGCTCCACCAGAGCGCGACCGACAGGAACGACATCTTCACGCCCGGCTCGCCGAAGCGGGCGATCAGGATCATGTCGAGGGCCAGCAGCACGCCGCCGCCGAGGTAGCCGACGCCGTAGCCGAGCGTGGAAACGCGGTCCATCGTGCCCGGCGGCGCGACGAACGTGAGCAGCGCGTCGTAACACACCGACGCCACCGAGAGGCCGACCGTGCCCAGCACCATGCAGGAGAGCGAGTAAAGCCACGTCCCTTGCCCCGAGAAGGCCAGCGCGGCCGAGGCGGCGATGCCGAGCGCGGCGAAGGCCAGCAGGAATTTTTTCTTCAGCGGGCGGCCGTCGACGTACGTGCCCACGACGGGCGTGAGCAGGGCCGAAAGGAGCAGCGCGACCGACGAAGCGTAGCCCCACGACGACAGCGCCCACGATCCGCCGCCGGCGACGACGTTCTGGTAGTAGACGGGCAGCACCACGGCCATGACGACGGTGGCGAAGGCGCAGTGTCCGGTGTCGTAGAGGCACCAGGCGAAGACGGAACGGTTTGCGAACATGCGATTTTCACCTCAAAAATTTGCGGCGAAGGAACGGCTCCGGAAAACTGCGTTCCGGCGCGGAAATTTCTTCGCGCTGTCAATTCCCGCTCAACTGCTTTATAATAAACCATAGCGCCGGACAGTTCAAACGATAAAAATCCGGCGCGGAAAAGTTTTTCGCGAAATTTTTTCGCGGTCTTTCGCAAAGGAGCGATCATTGGAAATGTCTTATCAGCGTCCCGACTGGGAAAGTTACTTCATGACTCTCGCGCTGGTCGCCGCGACGAGGAGCACCTGCCTGCGCCGCCAGGTCGGCGCCGTGATCGTCAGGGACGGGCAGATCATCAGCACGGGGTACAACGGCGCTCCCAAGGGCACGCCGCACTGCTTCGAGACGGGATGTCTGCGCACCAAACTGGGCATCCCCTCAGGAGAACGGCACGAGATCTGCCGCGGCTCGCACGCCGAGCTGAACGCCATCGCCCAGGCGGCGTCGGTCGGCGTTTCCACGGCCGGAGCCTCGCTGTACTGCACCCATTCGCCCTGTTCCTTCTGCACCAAAGCGATCATCAACGCCGGCATCCGCCGCGTCGTCTATCTTTATTCCTATCCCGACGAACTGGCGGAGAATCTGCGCCGCGAAGCGGGACTTACCGCCGAACACTTTCCGCCCGAACGCCTCGGCTGCATCAACGACTGCCTCGACCGGGCGCGCTTCAGCCTCGGCGACCGAAACGCCACGAAGGAGGGCTGCTCATGCTGCTGAAATTCTGCGGCGCCGCCAAAGAAGTGACCGGTTCCAATTATCTGCTCGAAGCCGGAGGGCATCGTCTGCTCATCGACTGCGGCATGCATCAGGGCGAGCGGGAAGAAGCCAACGACGATCCGTTCCCCTACGCTGCCGGTTCGATCGACGCGGTGCTGCTGACGCACGCGCACATCGACCACTCCGGCCGCATCCCCAAGCTGGTCAAGGAGGGCTTCCGCGGCAAAATTTACGCGACGCTGCCGACCATCGAACTGACCGAGATCCTCTGGGACGACTCGGTGCGCCTCATGCGCGAAGACGCCGAATGGCAGAGCGCCAAGAACGCCCGCCGCGGCCTGCCGCCCGCGGAACCGATCTACGGGCAGGAAGAAGCCGACGCCGCCAAAAAACTTTTCGCGCCCGTCAATTACGACTCGCGCCTCGAAATCCTCCCCGGCGTGTCGGTCCGCTTCCGCGACGCCGGACACATCCTTGGCAGCGCCATTTTGGAAATCCTCATCGAGGAAGAAGGGCGCATCGTGCGCCTTGTCTTCTCCGGCGATCTCGGCCCCATGCAGACCGTGATGGGACGCGCGCCGGCGGAGATCACCGACGCCGATTACGTCGTCATCGAGTCCACCTACGGCAACCGCGAGCACAAGGACAACCGGCAGACCCGCGAAGAATTTCAGACGCTGATGAAGGACATCTTCGCCAAAAAGAAGGGCAAAGTGTTCATCCCTACCTTCGTGGTCGACCGAGCCCAGCGCATCATGTACGAGCTGGAGCTGCTGCGCGGGCAGGGCGTGGGCGGCGGCATGCCGGTGTTCTTCGATTCGCCGATGGGCGTCAAAGTCAGCAAACTCTACGAGAGCCATCTCGACCTGCTGTCGCAGGAGATCCAGGCTTACCGCCGCGACGGCGGCAATCCCTTCTCCAGCGAGGACATCCGCTACGTCTCCACGCGCGAGGAGTCGCAGGCCGTCAATAACCTCGGCTTCGGCGTGGTCATGGCCGGCAGCGGCATGTGCAACGGCGGGCGCATCGTCCATCATCTCAAGAACGGCATCTGGAACCCCGACAACCACGTCGTCTTCGTGGGCTACCAGGCGCACGGCACGCTGGGACGCCGCATCGTCGACCGCGCCAAGACCGTGCGCATCGCCGGCGAAGTCGTCAACGTCAACGCGCAGATCCACACCATCGGCGGCTTCTCGGCCCATGCCGACCGCACCGACCTGCTCGGCTGGGCCGAACGCTTCCGTCCCACCATGCCGAAGTTCTTCGTCACCCACGGCGAAGCCGAAGCCGCGCAAAGTCTGGCCGAGGCCCTGAAAACGCGTGGCTTCGAGGCGCTGGTGCCCGAGCTCGATCAGGAAGTGGCGCTCGTGCCCCGCGAAGCCGGCCAGAAGCTCAGCGAGGCGATCGCCGACGCCAAGGCCGCGCCGCTTCCCGAGAAGATCGCCGAGACCGAGACGCCCGCCGATCCCGGCGGCGCGGCCGTCGCCGAGGAAAAAGGCGCGCCCGTTGCGAAAGTCGAAACGGCGCTCTCAGTCTCCGCTGCGGAGAAAACGCTGACGAAGGAGCAGAAGAAGACGGCCGAGAAAAAGGCGCGCCGCGCCAACCGCCGCGCCGTGAAAGCCCTCGAAAACATCAGCGACCAGATGCGCGAGATCTACGAAAAGGCCGGCAGCGGCGAGATCGCGGCCGAATCTCAGCCCCTGCTCGACGCCGTCGCCGTGCTGCTCGACTCGATCATCGCCCAGTCCGGCAAGGACGCGGCGAGAAATTAGAAAATTGCGTTGTCATCTGCTATAATCTGAACGAAATTTCAAACAGGGCGCGGCGGGGCTTCGCCTGAAAAAATCTCTGGTGAGGGAAAGGAATGGATACGATGGAAAAGTCACGGAAGTATTTGTTCGGCGGTTTAGCGGCGCTGACGGCCGCCTTCGTGCTGTTGCTTGTGGCCGGACGCGGCCAGGACGTCAAGGTTAAGGCGGAGCCGCGGGACGCCGTCGTGCTTTACACGAACGACATCCATTGCGGCATCGACGGTTACGCGAAGCTGGCGGCCTATCGCCGGCAGATGATCGAGGCCGGTTACGAGACGGCCGTCGTCGACGCCGGCGACTTCATTCAGGGCGAGATGGCCGGTTCGCTGACCAAGGGCGCCGACATCGTTGCGCTGATGAACGCCGTTCCCTACGATCTGGCGGTGCCGGGCAATCATGAATTCGACTACGGCACGGCGAACTTCCTCGCGCTCGTGCAGAAGTCGGCCGCGTTCCCCGTGCTGAGCGCCAACTTCGAGGACCTGCGCACGCACAAGCCGGTGCTGCCGCCCTGCAAGATCCTGGCGCTGGGCGGTCGCCAGGTCGCCTTCGTCGGCGTCTGCACGCCTTCGACCTATACCTCGTCGACGCCCAAATACTTCGAAGACGAAAACGGCCGGCAGATCTACGGCTTCGGCGAAAAGGACTTCGTCGCCAAAGTCCAGGCGGCCGTGGATCGCGCGCGCAAAGAGGGCGCCGAGATCGTGATCCTGCTGGCGCATCTTGGCATCAACGGCATCAACGAAGACTGGCGCTCTATCGACGTGATCGCCCGGACCCGCGGCATCGACGCCGTGATCGACGGCCATTCCCACGAGGCTTTTGCCGGCGAAGTCTACAAGAATGCCGACGGCAAGGACGTGCGTTACAGCCAGACGGGCAGCAAGTTCATGTTCTTCGGCAAGATGACGTTGGCCAAAGACGGCTCCATCCGCACCGAGCTGCTTCATCCCGGCGACGTCGACGAGAAAAAGAGCGAGGCGTCGCAGAAAGCGTACGCCGACGTGCAGTCCCTGATCGACCGGTGTCACGAAAAAGTGGCCTATCTGAACGAAAAGCTCGGCGTCGCCGAAGTGCCGCTGGCGATCGACGACCCCCGCACCGGCACGCGCCGCGTGCGCCTGGGCGAGTGCAGCATGGGCGATTTCGTGGCCGACGCCTACCGCGCCGTGCTCGGCGCCCAGATCGCCGTCGTCAACGGCGGCGGCGTGCGCGCTTCCGTCGACGGCCCCGACGTGACCCGCCTCGGCCTGATGAACGTCAATCCCTGGAACAATCCGACCTGCGTCGTCGAGATGCCGGGACAGACCCTGCTCGACCTGCTCGAGTTCAGCTGCCGCCATCTGCCCGGTGAGGAGAACGGCGGATTTCTGCAGGTTTCCGGCTTGAGTTTCGAGGTCGAGCCGTCCCTGAAGAGCCCCGTCAAAATTGACGACAAGGGCGTCTTCGCGGGCGTCGACGAGACGGTGCCGCGCCGCGTGCGCAACGTGCGCGTGGGCGGCGGGCCGCTGCGCCCCGAGGCGGCCTACACCGTGGCCAGTTCGAAATACGTGCTGCTCGAAGGCGGCGACGGCAACGGCGCGCTTGCGGGCGTCAAAGTCCTGAAGGCCGAGGGCCTGCCCACCGACGCCGAGTGCCTGGTCAAATATTTTACCGAGGATCTGCATGGCAAGGTGAAGATGGAGAAGTACGGCAATCCGCTTGGCAGCGGCCGGATCACGATCGTCGAATAGCCGGCGCGGCGTGCCGGGGCACTGCTCGCTGGAACAAAACGACAGGAACGAAAATAAAAAGAGCGCGAACGACCGGATCTCATTCCGGTCGTCCGCGCTCTTTCCGTTTGAGACATCTGCCGCTGTTTCTTGATTGAAAGGCCGAACGCAAGGGCGCTGTTCGCGAGATCGTCCTCAGCGACCGGACTCCCTCGGGGCGCCGGGCGCTCACGGTTGAGCCGTTCTATCGAGAATCAGGGGCAGTATCTTGGCGGCAGCTTTTGTTTCCCCGCTCATCGCCGCCGAAGAGATCGCTGAAGATCTCTCTCACGGTCTGGATCTTGTTGACGCGCCACACGTTGGTGCCGCAGAAGAAGAGCCCTTCCTCCCAGTTGCCCTGGAGCGCCTGGATCAGGGCGCGGGCGATGCAGAACGTCTTGTGCGTGGCGCGGTAGACGCAGTGCGCCAGGCAGTTTGCGATGCAAGGGTCCTGGCGGTCCTCGTGACGGAGATAGCGCTCCACCATCGGGCTGCGCAGCGCCCGGCCGGGCAGCCCGCAGGGGCTGTTGATCAACACCACGTCCTCGGGCTTGGCGTCGACGTAAGCCTGTTTGAAGACGTCGGAGGCGTCGCCCTCGGCGCTGGCGGCAAAGCGCGTGCCCATCTGCACGCCGCTGGCGCCCAGTTCGAAAGCGTGCAGCATCTCGGTGCGGTCGAAGATGCCGCCCGCGGCGATGACGGGAATGTTGAGCTTGATCTCTTTCAGCCAGTTCACGAGCTGCGGGATCACCGTCTCGAGCGAAAGCTCCTTGTCGTCGACCTGTTCGATCTTGGCGGCGCCCAGATGCCCGCCCGCGGCGTTGGGCGTTTCCACGACGAAGGCGTCGGGCGTGCGCCCGTAGTTCTTCACCCAGCGCCGCACGATGATCGAGGCGGCCTTGAGGCTGCTGACGATCGGTACGAGCGCCACGTTGGGGAAATCCTTGGTCAGCTCGGGCAGCTTGAGGGGCAGCCCGGCGCCGGAGATGATGATGTCGATGCCGGCTTCGCAGACGGCGCGCACCTGCTGCTCGTAATCCTGAAGCGCGCACATGCAGTTGGCGGCGAGGATGCCGCCTTTCGCCTTTTCGCGGGCCTTGGCGACGAAATCCTTGAGGGCTTCCACGTTCTTCTTGAAAAAATTGTCCACGTTGCAGGTCATGGTCGCCATGCCGATGCCGACGGTGGCCAACGTGCCGATGCCGCCTTCGGCCGCGACGGCGCCGCTGAGGCTGGGCCCCGAAATGAGGACGCCCATGCCGCCCTGGATGATGGGGAAGCGCGGCGTGTACCGGCCGATCTTCAAAGTTGGCAGTTTATCGAGAACCATACTTTTCTCCTTTCTCCGCGAAGAGGGGCGCGCGGAGTTCCATATGCCGTGCGAGACGGTTTTATAAATATAGGGCCTTTTGGCAGATTGTGCAAGCTCTTTCGTGTCGTTTCCCGCCGTGGCGGAGAAAAAAGTGCCCCGCGCGGCGCGGGGGGAGAAAAAACGTTCCGTGGACGGCCGCTCAGTCGACGACGCGGACTTTTTGCCCTTCGCGCAGGCCGCGCGCGCCGACGGTGACGATCTGATCGCCGGGCGCGAGTTCGCCGGTGATCTGGATGCGGCTGCCGCGAAAATCGCCCAGCGTCACGGGAATGCGGGCGATGTTGCCGCCGCGCCCGCAGCGCCAGACCCATGTGCGCCCCGACACGTCGCCCACGACCGCCTCGAGCGGAACGTAAAAGTTCGGATCGCCCGTTTCCCCACCGATCAGGCTGGCCGTGACGTTCACCGCCATGCCCGGCAGGATGCGGGCGCTCTTCGGCTGCGGCATGGTGACGGTGACTGGATAAGTCTGCGTGCGCGGGTCGGACTGCGCGCCTACTTCCTTGAAGGCGACGCGGAACGACTGCCCGGGCAGTTCGTCGAGCGTGGCTTCCAGGTCGAGGCTGACTTTTTCGGAAAGGCGGAACATCCTGTTTTTTTCGTCGGCGACGGCGATGTTGGCGATGTCTTCTTCGGAGACGCGGATCACGATCTCGACCGTGTCGAGGTTCTGCAGGCTGGCTACGGGCTGCTTGGCCTGCACGTCCTGAAAGTTTTCCGCCATGCGGGCCACGATCACGCCGCCAAACGGGGCGCGCAGCTCCGTGTCGGCGAGCGCGTCCTGCGCGGCGGCGACGCTCGCTTCCGCCGTTTTCAGCGCCGAACGCGCCACGTCCAGCGCCGTCTTGTAACGATCGTACTGCGCCTGAGAGACGGACTGTTTTTTGTAAAGTTCGTCGTAGCGCCTGAAGTTGTTCAGCGCTTCGCCGTAGCGCGCCTGCGTTTGAGAA
The DNA here is from genome assembly GCF_003612005.1 of Pyramidobacter sp. CG50-2. NCBI lineage: Bacteria > Thermotogati > Synergistota > Synergistia > Synergistales > Dethiosulfovibrionaceae > Pyramidobacter > Pyramidobacter sp. CG50-2. Next base: position 3,715 of record NZ_RAWT01000026.1, on the reverse strand, counting down.
AGCTGGCTTTGGGCGTCGCTGAGGCGCGTGCGGAAGTCGCGCGGGTCGATGCGGCCGATCAGATCGCCCTTCGCGACGCGCGAGCCCATCTCGACGGGAAACTCCACCAGCGGCCCCGGCACGCGGAACGACAGGTTCACGCGCTGCGAGCCCTGGACGGTGCCGTAATAATGGCGCTGGGGATGCGAGCGGGCCGAGCCGAGAAACAGCGTCTTCACGGGAAGCGGCGGCTCCTCCGCGGCGGTCGGAGCGGCAAGGAGACTCAGCGCGGCGATCGCCGCAAACGTTTTGATGAAGGGCGTCCTCGTTTTCATAGTGAAGAAACTCCTCTTCCGTAGAAATGTCGATACGGCTAAGTCTAGCACGACCGGCAGCGCTTGTGAAGGGCCGCCGCTCCGCGTCCCGAAAACGGGGGATCCGTCCGGACGGTCGCGCCGGGAACGCCGTTCCCTTTTGACAAAGCGGCGTTCTTGCCATACCATTGTGCCGTGAGCGAAGAGGGGGGAAGCTGCGTGGCCTTTGACGATGACGAACGAGTGACTGCCGGCCCGTCCGCGGTCCGTGAGCGGGCGGTCGAAGCGGTGCGCCGGGCGCTGCCCGACGAAGAGAAGCTGCGGAAACTGGCGGAATTCTTCAAAATTTTCGGCGACCCGACGCGGATGCGCATCCTCTGCGCGCTGAAAGCGTCGGAACTGTGCGTTTACGACCTGACCCGCCTGATGGGCGTCTCTCAGCCGGCGGTCTCGCATCAGCTGGGGCTGCTGCGCGCGGCTCATGCGGTACGGGCGCGGCGCGAGGGCAAGACGGTTTATTACTCGCTCGACGACGAGCACGTCAGCGCGCTGCTCCGCGTCGGCCTCGAACACATCGGCCATCGTTTCTCCGGCGGCCGCTGACCGCGATCGCTCTTTATGAAGAAGGGAATACGATGCGCCGACACGAAGACATTGCCAGAGTGACGCCCTGTTCCTGCGGCTTTTCTCCTGAAGGGGCGAACGCGTCGTTTCATCGGGCGGGGGAGTTCCCGTGCGCCGCGGGATGGTGTATGATGGGGCGCGAGGTGATCGAAGTGGCGAAAACGCCGAAGACGAACGCCGTCCGCGAGGCGGAGCGGCTGCGCATCTCCGTGCGCGTGATCGAGTACGAAGCCGACGAGAGCGACCTCAGCGCCGCTCACGCCGCGGCCAGCTGCGGGGTGCCGCTGGAACGCATCTACAAGACGCTGGTGCTGCGGGGCGACGGGCGCGCCAAAGAGCTGCTCGCGGCCGTGATCCCCGGCGCGATGGAGCTGGATCTGAAAAAGCTGGCGGCGCTGTCGGGATACGATAAAGTGGAGATGATCCACATGAAGGAGCTTTTCGGGCTGACGGGCTATGTCCGCGGCGGCTGCTCGCCGTTGGGCATGAAAAAAAAGCTGCCCACGTTCCTCGACGAGTCGGCGCTGCGGCACGAATGCATCGCCGTCAGCGCGGGACGGCGCGGCCTGCAGATGGAGCTTGATCCCCGCGATTTGCAGAGAGCCGCCGGCGCGACGATCGGCGCGATCTCGCGCGAAGCGGCGAAAGAAGAGGAGAAAACATGGTGAAATGGGTTGTACTGGCGTTTCTGGCCGTCATGAACCTGGGCGCGTTCGCGGCCTACGGCATCGACAAGAAGATCGCCGAGCGCAACTGCCTGCGCGACGACGACGCGGACGCGCGCCGCATCAGCGAAAAAGCCCTGTTCCTGTGGGCGCTGTGCGGCGGCTCGCTGGGCGCGCTGCTGGGCATGAAAGTCTGGCGGCACAAGACCAAGCACTGGCACTTCGTGTGGGGCGTTCCCGCGGTCCTGATCGCCCAGCTGGCGCTGGGCGTGTGGCTGATCTGGAAATTCTAGGAGCCCGCCATGGAAGCCAAAGGTGAAAAACGGTCTTACACGTTTCGCGTGCGTTACGCCGAGACCGACCAGATGGGCATCGCCCATCACAGCAACTATTTCGTCTGGTTCGAGGCGGGGCGCTCCGATTACTGCCGCGACCTCGGCGTGCCCTATCCCGAATGGGAGCGGCACGGCGTTTTTCTGCCGGTCGTCGAGGCGCGCTGCCGCTACAAATCGCCGCTGCGCTACGACGAGCTGGCGACGCTTGAAGTCTTTCCCGTCGAGTGCGGTGCCGCGGCCATGACCTTCGGCTATCATCTGCGCCACGCCGACGGGCGGCTGGCCGCCGAGGGCTGGACGAAGCACGCCTTCGCCGATGCCGAGGGCAGGCTGATCCGCGGCGGGAACGAGTTCATCGAGCGGCTGAAGAGCGCGATCTTTTCCGCCTGAGGGGCGAAAAGCCGCGCGCAAAAATTTATATATTGTAAGACGACAGACACAACAGGGGGAATCCGAAGTGGCGGAAAGAACGCTCATTGCGGTCGCGTGCAATCTTGATTGTCCGGGGACGACGCCCATCGTCGGCGTGTACAATTCCTACACGGGAGCGCTGACGGAGGCGGGCGGCGCGCCGTTCATCGTGCCGGACTCGACGGACGAGGCGCTGCTGGCGCAGTATCTGGACATGGCCGGCGGGCTTTTCGTGCCCGGCGGCATCGACGTCTGGCCGATGCTGTACGGTCAGGGGCCGGACGCCAAGCTGGGGCGGCTCGATCCCGGGCTCGACCTCTATCAGATCGCGCTGATCAAGCTGGCCCGCGCGCGGCGGATGCCGGTTTTCGGCGTGTGCCGCGGCGTTCAGATCATGAACGTGGCCCTCGGCGGCACGCTGATCCAGCACCTCGGCAACGACCCGGTCAGATTCGGCCACCAGCAGAACATGCCCGGCCGCTGGCCCAGCCACGAGGCGACGGCCGAAAAAGACTCGCTGGTTGGCGCTCTTTTCGGCGAAAAATTTTCCGTCAACAGCTTCCATCATCAAGCGCTGGACGCCCTCGCGCCGGGATTCAGGGCCACCGCCTGGGCGCCCGACGGCGTGATCGAAGCGTTCGAGGCGGAGGACGGCTCGTTCTGCATGGGCGTGCAGTGGCACCCCGAGCGCATGATCCACGATTTCCCCGCCGACCTGAACCTCTTCCGGCGCTTCGTGGAGGAGGCGGCCAAATACCGCGCCGTCCGCCGCCGGGCGAATGGGAACGAAAACTGATCGGAAACAGATCGAAAACAAGAAGCGGCCGGAAGCCGATGAAAACTGACTCATCGGCTTCCGGCCGCTTTCGTTGTTCCACGTGGAACATTTACGACCGGTGAGTATCTCGCGCGATCTTTTGATACTAGGGCTTGTTTAAAAAACATTTCAGCTTGTATTATTTCAATAAAATAACACTGGCAGCAACAAGAACAAAAGCGAAAAACGAAGCGTCAAGTTTGTCATAGCGGGTGAAAATTCTACGGAACCATTTGATTTTCTGAAAGAAACATTCAACCAAGTGTCGTTCCTTGTAAACATGCTCATCTATAAACCACGGTTCGGGATTATCGCTCTTCGGCGGGATAGTGTAATACTATTTCTCAATTAAAATGCCGAATACAGAGGCGCTGCGGGGGAGATTCATAAAGCGAGCTGCGCAGACCGTACAGCGGTCGAAATAGTCCTGAGCGACTGAACTCCCCCGCAGCGCCCGGGAAACTATGTTAATACTTTCTATCAAGAATTAGTATAACTTCCCTCCCGAGAAGTAATGTACTCTCTGATGGCTTGCGAACCGTAAGCCTTATCGCCGATGACGTTGCTCCC
>NZ_RAWT01000025.1:0-34776 GCF_003612005.1 Pyramidobacter sp. CG50-2 | reverse complement strand
GGGAGCAACGTCATCGGCGATAAGGCTTACGGTTCGCAAGCCATCAGAGAGTACATTACTTCTCGGGAGGGAAGTTACACTATCCCGCCGAAGAGCGATAATCCCGAACCGTGGTTTATAGATGAGCATGTTTACAAGGAACGACACTTGGTTGAATGTTTCTTTCAGAAAATCAAATGGTTCCGTAGAATTTTCACCCGCTATGACAAACTTGACGCTTCGTTTTTCGCTTTTGTTCTTGTTGCTGCCAGTGTTATTTTATTGAAATAATACAAGCTGAAATGTTTTTTAAACAAGCCCTAATCGTGCTGCAGGACCGGATCCCAGATCTTTTTCAGGATCTTGTCGGGATCGAGGCGGGGGTCGAGAATGCCGAAGCTCTGATAGTCGCGGATGATAAGGCGCAGCGTCTCCTCCGTCGCCTGATCGCTGATGCCATAATCCAGAGTTTTCTGGATGGACTGCACGAGGTCGAAGTTGCCGGTGACGTACTTGTGGTCAAGGAGGAGGCGGACGCTCTCGTCGATATTGTCGAGAATCCACTGACTGGCCTTTTCATGGGCGCGGGTCAGTTTCTTCACGGTGATCGGGTTCTCGTTGTAGAAGTCCAGATTGACGGCATGAACGCAGCAGGCTTCTTTCTTGAAGTCATCGTCGTAGGTCAGCGAACGCACGATGCGCAGGGTACCATCGTCGAGGAAACGGCGCGCGAACTGATCTTCAAGCAGCGCGGCCTCAATCTCTCCGTTCTGCATGGCCATGATACTGACGCCCGCTTCCACGACCTTCCATTTGATGTCACGGAAGGGACTGATACCGTCGCGGCTGAAAAAGCGCATGGCGATGTTCTGATCCGAATCGCCAATGCCGTTCGGCACAGCTACCGTCTTGCCGACCAGATCTTTTGTGTTCTTGATGTCGCCCTTGGCGAGCACGTACAGCGATTTACAACCAGTGTGGATGCCCGTCGTGAATTTCATGCGCACGCCGTTAACCGTAGGAATGATGAACTTAGCGATATGGCCGCCCACCACATCGACTTTGCCGGTGCCGATGGCGTCCACGTCCTTGGTCATGCGCGTGATCTTGACTTTCAAGCCCTCTTCGGCGTAGAAACCCTTGATCTCGGCAATGCCAAAAGTGCCGAGACACAGACCGCCATTGTAGCCCACATTGATCACGCGCCCGTAAGCAGGCTCCTTCTTCCAGGCCGCGTCTTCCTCTTCCTTCGTCATCGCGAAGGCCGCGGCAGAAACAAGCGTCGCCGCACCTGCCAGAACCGCAACCAGTTTTCTGTTCATAAAACGATCGCCCCTTCTCAACCGTTAGTAACGGTTATAGTTTTTATGCTTAATCAACATATCATTCGGCTTTTGAAAAGTCAATTCGAATTTATGAACAGTATTACTCTCAAGAAAACGTTTTGCATCGTCTTGGTTGTTCGGAAATTCTGCTTCGCCGCAAATCATCAGTTCTGTCCGAAAGAATCGTTTGCAAAGGGGCGTTCCTGCCTTATTCTTTTACGATCACGCGAGTACGCTTAAAAATTTCCGGTAAAACCAAGAATCATACGCCAAAAATCACAACGCGTCGCCCTTTTTTTGTCCATTTCGCACTGGACGGGGACGGACCCGTCGTTTATGATGAAACACGGTTTTCGAAAAGAGCGCCCGTTCGATGAACTTTATAAAGGGGGAGTCCGTCATGAACGACATGATCAAGGCCGCGGCCGAACAGTTCGCCCGCGAGAACGTAAAAGAGGCTCAGGACCTGCTGCGCACGCTGGGTAAGATCCCGGCACCGTCGCACGACGAAGGCCGGCGCGCGGCCTTCGTCAGCGAGTGGTTCAAATCGCAGGGATTCAAGGACGTGCAAATCGACGCCGCCCAAAACGTGATCTGTAAGTTGGGGCCACAGGACAGCGATCTGATCGTCTTCGCAGCGCACACCGACATCGTCTTTCCCGACACGGCGCCGCTGCCCATGCGCGAGGAAGACGGCCGGCTCTACGCGCCCGGCATCGGCGACGACACCGCCAACCTCGTCAACCTGATGATCGCCGCCCGTCATCTGGCGCGGCGCGAAGAGGAACTGACGCAGGGCGTGCTGATCGTCGCCAACGCCTGCGAAGAAGGGCTGGGCAACCTCGACGGTATGAAGGCGCTGTTCGCCGCCTACGGGCCGCGCGTCACAGCCTTTTACTCGCTCGACGGCAAGCTCGGCCATTGCTGCAGCGGCGCCGTCGGATCCTATCGTTACCGCGTCACGTGCCGGACCGCGGGCGGCCATTCCTACGCCAACTTCGGCAACGCCAACGCCATCGAATGCATGGCGCACCTGATCGAGGATCTCTACGCCGTCACGCTGCCCGAAAGCGCGCGCACGACCTTCAACGTCGGGCGCATCGAGGGCGGCTCCACCGTCAACTCCATCGCCCAGTATGCCGCGATGCTATACGAATTCCGCTCTCCTTCCCAGGAATGCCTGGATTACATGAAGGTCCAGTTCGACGCGATCCTCGACGCCAACCGCAACCGCGGCGGCGAATTCGCGGTCGAACTGTTGGGAGTCCGCCCCGGCGACGGCATGCTGAACCGCGAAGCGCTGCAAGCCTTTACCGCCCGCACGTTGGACGTGATCCGCAGCTATTACGACGGCGAACTGACCGTCACCCCCTCGTCCACCGACAGCAACGTGCCCCTGTCCCTGGGCATCATGGCCAATACGCTCGGCACCGTCGTCGGCATGGGCGCGCACACCCGCGAAGAGTGGGTAGACCTGGGCAGTCTGGAAACGGGGCTGAAAATCTCCCTCAGCCTGATGCTCGCCGCGCAGGAACCCTAGAATAAAATCAGCCGCGAAAAAGCGGCGAAACGGAAAAAGAACAAAAACGCCGGAAGAAGCGAAAGCGCCCCGACACGACGCGACGAAAGAGATTCATCGGTCGTACCGGAGCGCTTTTATAGGACGTTTTTTTCGATGTTCCACGTAGAACTTTTTTCTATCGTTCATGAATTTGCAATGGATAAGAACACATCGTATATAATTAATATTATTGCCGCCGCTTCTTCGCGACGGCGGTCGTTTCAAAAAACATGATAAACTGAACGCAAAAAAGGAGGGAAGCGCGATGGAAAGCAGAAACGGCGGCAATGTGCGCGAGATCCTCGGCGCGCCGGCGCTGATCGTGCGCCGCCCGCAAAAGAACATGTACCTGAGTGTGCGTCCCGACGGCATGCTGCGCGTCTCCTGCCCGACGGGCACGCCCGATGCGGAGATCGAACGCTTCGTCGCTTCGCAGTCGCACTGGCTGCACAAGCGCCGCGCCGCCGTTTTGCAGATGCGGGATGAGCGGACGAAACACGACGCCGGCGACACCGTGCTGTTATGGGGCCGTTCTCTGCCGCTGGTCGTCACATACGGGCGGCCGTACGGCGCCAGCCTGCGCGGCGAAACCATTCTCCTGAACCTGCCGGAAAACGGCACCGCCGATGAACGGGGCAAACTGATCCACAGCTTTCTGCGCGCCCGCCTCGGGCTCGCCATCCCGCCGCTGCTGGCCCGCTGGCAGCCCGTGCTGGACGTGCGAGCCTCGGGGTGGCATGTGCGCGACATGACGACGCGCTGGGGCAGCTGCAATACGCGCACGGGGCGGCTGTGCTTCAATCTTCGCCTCGCCGCCAAAGACCCGTGCTGCCTCGAGTACGTCCTCGTGCACGAACTCAGCCATCTGATCGTCGCCAGCCATTCGGCCGCTTTCTGGAACTGCGTGGCCCGCTGTCTGCCCGACTGGCGGCAGCGGCGCGCGCTGACAAACCAGACAATGAAAGAACCGTCCGCAGAATAGCCTACACGAAAATGCAGGGCGTCACTGCCATCCAGAACAGCAACGTCACCATGCACAGCAGCGTCGACGACGCTACCAGCATGGCCGCGTAGTCGGCGTCCATGCCGAAGCCGCGGGCCAAAACGTAACAATTGAAGGCCGGCGCCACCGCGGATCCGACCACCGCCACCTGCATGACAACGGGATTTTCCACGGGAAAAAGCATGAACGCAGCCATGACGATCGCCGGGTGAAGGAACAGCTTCATGAGCATGTCGGGCCAGGCCGATTTGACGTCGCTCCACAGACGCTCCGGCGCCAGCGCCGCGCCGATGACCAGCAGCGCCATGCCGTTGCCGCAGTCGCCCAGCACCTCGAGGACGCGCGCAAACCATTGCGGGATATAAGGCGTCCAGCCCAAAGCGCCGATCAGGATGCCGCAGATGCCCGCCAGCAGGATCGGATTTCTGACCGTCCGCACCAACGCGTTCGCCAGTGACCGGCCGTCGCTCCGACCGCTCATGGCAATTTGCGACATCAGCAGCGGTACGAGGTTGAAATACGGCGTTCCCACCGCCACGAAGAGTAGCTGCGCTTCCGTGCCCGCCTGTCCGAGCCAAAGCGTCATCACCGGCAGGCCGATAAAGATCGCGTTGGGACGCACCGACGTGAGCATGGACACGGCGCGCCGTTCGGGCGCGATCTTGCGCAGTCCCGACATCACCCAGAGCACTGCCGTCGCCGCCGCATAACCGCCAATGAGCACGGCAGCAAAGCGCCAGCCATGGATCATGGACGCGTTGAAGCCAAGTCCGGCCTTGAAAAAGCTGACGGGCATCAGCAACGAGAAAAGCAGCCCGTTTAGTTCCTTCAGTCCGGTTTCAGTCAGCCGCCCTCGTCTTTTCAGAAACCAGCCGCAGCCCATGACGATGAAAATCACCAGATTCGTTAGAAAGCCCTGCATCGTTTCAGCCCCTCCGTCCGCATCCGATCAGGATCGGCGGCTCTCGAGGCAGGGAATGTTCCACGTGGAACAATCCCTGCCGTCGCCGTCTCGTCACTTTTCGACAAGTTTACCACGCTCGCCTGAAAGCCGCTACGCGAGACGGAACACTCGTCGCCAGCCACAGCATTTTACTGTTTTTTAATAAAGAGACCGTATCAGTCCCATCCTCATAATGATAATGCCGCCAGACCGTCGGAAGATTTCCGACGGTCTGGCGGCATTATTCGCGTCTCGCTCTTATTTCTGGACCGGCATAGGCACGGGAACGTCGGCGGGGATAGGGCAGCGGTAGGGTTCGCCGTGGGTGGCTTCGAGAAACTCCGCCTTGGCGGCGGCGACGAGCTGCGGGTCGGCGGCGACCTTGGCGGCCGTCAGAGCCAGGGCGCGGGCGCCGTAAAGCATGCCTTTCATGCCGATGGACGAGCCGGCGCAGGATGTGACCTGCCAGCTGTGGCCGGGAGCGGCGCAGTTCCACGAAGCGGTGTTCACTTCCGCACAGGGGACGATGTGCTGCACGTCGCCCACGTCGGTGGAGCCAAAGCCATTCTCCTCGCGGATCCCGACGCTGACGCCGAGCGGGCCGTCGTAATCGGGGCGCCGTTTGATCTGATCGTAGTTCGGATTCTGTACGTTGATGGCCTCGGCGAATTCCAGCTCTTCCTCGGTCCAGACGGGCCTTTCCACTTCCTGCAGGCTTTGATAGATTACGTCGCTGAGGACGCGGTTTTCCAGCGTCGGATAACAGCCGCCGAGGAACTCGATCTCCACTTTCGTCTCGGTCATGTGCGCCGCCCCCTCGGCGACCAGCACGAGGCGGCGATACGTGTCTTCCACGGCCTCGCGGGTCAGGGCGCGCACGAAGTACCAGACGCAGGCTTTGTCGGGGACGATGTTGGGAGCCATGCCGCCGTCGGTGACGACGTAATGGATGCGGTTGTCCATGGTGACGTGCTCGCGCAGGTAGTTGGCGCCGACGTTCATGAGCTCGACGGCGTCGAGGGCGGAGCGGCCGTTCTCCGGCGCGCCGCCGGCGTGAGAGGTGCGCCCCGTGAAATGGAACTTGGCGCTGTTCAATCCGGTCATGACGCCGCGCATGACGCAGTTTTTTGCGGCTCCGTGCCAGGAAAAAGCGAGATCCAGCTCACGGAACGCGCCGCCGCGGGCCATGAAGACCTTGCCGGTAAGGGCCTCTTCGGCGGGACAGCCATAGTAAACTACGGTACCGGGACAGCCGGAAGCCCGCAGCTCTTCTTTCAAGCCATACGCCGCCGCCAGCGGCGCCACGCAGAGCAGGTTGTGCCCGCAGCCCTCCCCCGGCGCGCCGTCCCGTACGGGTTCCTGGCGGGTGCCGACCTTCTGGCTCAGACCGGGCAGAGCGTCGAACTCGCCCAAAAAACCGATCACCGGGCCGCCGCTGCCCCAGCTGGCACGCAGGGCGGTGGGCATGCCGTACAGCCCCGTCTCCACGGTAAAACCCAGATCACGCAACAGCTCGGCCGTGACCGCGCACGTGTTCACCTCGTTGTAAGCGGTCTCGGGATGTTCCCAGATTTTTTTGGCATGAGCGACAAACCGTTCCTCTCGTGCCTGAATCGCTTTTAACGCGACTTCTCCAACCATAAAAAAACCCCCTCCCTCTGGATTTTTCGAATTCACGCGCGGCAAAAGCGGGGATTGCCGCGGGAACCAAGAGAAATGTCCGAACGCATATCACGTAACATCAGCGTTCATCTATTCCAACGAAGAATGTTCCACGTGGAACATTCTGTCCGAAAAGGAGCACAGCGCTTTTTCCGGATCGACGCGTCTCTTTGCCTCTGGACTTAACGGCGCGGCGCGGGCAACCCCGGCACGCGCCCGGCCAGCACAGCGAGCGAAACGCGCCGGTGTCCCTGAAAACCCGTCACCGTCTCGGCCGCCAGCATGGAGGTGAGGATCGCCTCGTGTACCGACTCGATCACGGCGCGGAAGAACAGGTTGGCGTGCGCGTCGCTGACCGAACGAAACGCCAGTTCCCCCGCCGCGTCGAAGGGAACCCGCTGCGCGGTGGAAAAAGCCACGGCGATCTCGCCGCTGCCGTTGCCGATGATCGAGCCGGTGTGCGTGATGCCGGCGCTGGCGCGTTTACAGAGCCTCTTCAGCTGGCGCGCGGTCATGGGCGCGTCGGTGGCGATCAGCACGATGCAGGATCCCTGCTCGCGCAGCTGTTCCGCGGCGAGGATCTTTTTCGCTTCGGCCCCCGTCGGCTGACCGTCCAGCGTAAAGTCCTCCATCTCGCCGAAGTTGCTCAGAACCAGCGCGCCCAGCGTATAGGTCCGTGCGCCGGCAGTCACCAGCCGCGAAGCCGAACCGACGCCGCCCTTGAACTGGTAGCAGCTCATGCCCCGTCCCGCGCCCACGGCGCCGAGAGCGAAATCGGGCGCGGCGGCCGCCAGCGCCTGACGCGCCAGCTCCGGCGTCACCGCCTGGACGCGGATGTCGTTTAGAAAACCGTCGTTGCACTCGCACACCAGTGGATTGACCGTGCCCGCCGCGCCGCCGATCGACGGTTCGCTCTCGATCATCGCCTGGGACAACGCGCGCCAGACGTCGCCGACGCTGAGAGTATTCGTCAGCAAAATCGGCGTTTCCAGCGTGCCCAGCTCGTCGATCTGCACCAGCCCCGCCGTCTTGCCGAAGCCGTTGATCACGTGCGAGGCGGCGATCAGTTTGTTCCGAAACAAACTGCCCGGCGCGGGAATCACCGCCGTCACGCCCGTCTGCGTTTTCCCTTCCGCCAGCGTCGCGTGTCCCACGATCACGCCCGCCACGTCGGCGATCGTGTTGCGGGGGCCTTTGGGCAGGCGGCCGGCGCTCAGTCCGAAACGCTCGAGCCAGTCGTTGTTTTTCACGTTTCACACGTCCCTTTCACAGCGCAAGATGAAAGAATCCCGTTCATATTATAGCCGCCGGGCCATAAAAATCGAGCCGCTCCGTCTCTTCCATCCGAAAAAAACGGCGCGGCTCGATTTTTACGATCGGGGAAAAAATCAGCTCAACAGCGCCAACAGCAGCCCCCCAGCGACGACGGAGCCGATCTGTCCGGCCACGTTGGCCGCGGAAGCCTGCATGAGCACGAACGTGCCGGGTTTTTCCCTGGCCGCCATCTGCTGGATCGTGCGCGACGACATCGGGAAGGCGGAAATGCCCGCCGCGCCGATCATCGGGTTGATCTTTTCCTTCATGAACAGATTCAGCAACTTGGCGCTGAGCACGCCGCCGGCCGTATCGAAGACGAAGGCCACCAGCCCCATGCCGAGGATCATCAGCGTGTCGGCGCGCAGGAAGCGGTCGCCCGTCATCGTGCAGGAGATGCCCAGCCCCAGCATGATCGTGACGATGTTGGCCAGCTCGTTCTGGGCGCTGTTGGAAAGGCGCGCGACTACGCCGCTCTCGCGCAGCAGGTTGCCGAACATCAGAAAGCCGATCAGCGTTGACGACGAGGGCGCGAAGATGCCGACCACGATCGTGACGACGATCGGGAAGAGGATCCTGGCACGCTTGCTCACCGTGCGCCCGGCGCGGAGCGTCATGTTCATGCGCCGCTCCTCTTTGGTCGTCAGCGCGCGGACCACCGGCGGCTGGATGACCGGCACCATCGACATGTAGGAATACGCCGCCACGGAGATCGGTCCCAGCAGCTGCGGCGCGAAGCGGCTGGAGACGAAGATCGAGGTGGGGCCGTCGGCGGCGCCGATGATGCCGATCGAAGCCGCTTCCCTGACGCTGAAGCCGAAAACGTAATAGGCCAGCCCCATGGTGAGGAAGATGCCCGCCTGCGCCGTCAGGCCGAAGAGCGCGTAGACGGGGCGTTCCATCACGGGCGAAAAGTCCATCATCGCGCCGATGCCGATGAAGATCAGCAGCGGGAACATCTCGTTGGCGATACCGGCGTCGAACAGCACGCTGATCGCCCCCGGCACCACCGTGCCGTCCATGGCCTGCGTCAGCGCCGCCGTCATGGGAATGTTCACCAGCACGGTGCCGAATCCCATCGGCAGCAGCAGCGAAGGCTCGTATTCCTTGGCCACCGCCAGCCAGACCAGCGTCAGGCCGATGCCGATCATCACCGCCTGCTGCCAGGTCAGGCTCAAAAAACCCTGAAACAACGCTTCCAAAACGATTCTCCTCTCAAAATTCCAGCGATGCCGCGGCAGAGCGCGGCTCAGTCTTCCTCGGGCGGCAGCGGCTCGTCGAGCAAGGCGAGGTTGACGTGGCAGTAGCCGCACGGCTTCTTTTTCAGATAATCCTGATGGTATTCCTCGGCCGCATAAAAGTTGACCAGAGGCTCCACCGTCGTGACGACGGGCTCGTCCCAGTTCTTCTGTTCTTTGGCGAGAAGCTCCTCGGCCAGACGGCGCTCCTCGTCGTCGTTGTAGTAGATGGACGTACGGTACTGCGCGCCGATATCCGGCCCCTGCCGATTCAGCGTCGTCGGGTCGATGATGCGCAGATAGTGGCGCAGCAGCGTGCGCAGGCTGATGATCTGCGGGTCGTATTCGACCTTGCAGGCCTCGGCGTACCCTGTGCCGCCGGCTTTGACCTGTTCGTACGTCGGGTGCGGCATGCGCCCGTTGGCGAATCCCACTTCCGTATCCAATACGCCGGGCAATTCCCTCATGTAGGCCTCGAGGCCCCAAAAACAGCCTCCGGCCAAAACGATCCTCCTCGACATCGGTCTTCCTCCTTATTATTCCCGCGGCTCGGCGGGAACGGGCATACGCTCGGGGATCGCCGCCACCTCCAGCCCCAGATGGCACGTTCCCCGTTCCACATCGACTCGATCACGGGGCGCCGCGGGCTTGCGTCAAAACAGCGGGCGACGGCTCCGGCTGTTTCATATCGAAATTATATTCTGCGCCGTAGCGAAAAGCAAACGCAACGCGGCTTTGCGTCCCAGGGACAAAGCGGCGTCGCCCGGCGCGTGGATCCGAAGCCTTGATACATTGTTTGACGAATAGACAGTGTTCCCCGGCGGGCGGACACGACGACAAACGCCTTCGCGGCGGCGAAATACGGCGATCCGAATTTCCAGACAGGATACTATAAAATACGGGCCGTCAAGCGCCGGAAACGACGCCTGACGGCTCTTTCGCTTTCTTTCGCTTAATCGTTTTTCTCCGATCCCCGCTGCTTCCAGACGCGGAAAACCACGGCAACCAGCGAGAGCGCGGTCAGACCGGCCAGTATCGGCCCGAGAGAAGCGTCTTTCTCCGGGGACTGCTCCGAGTTCAGCATGGCGGCAATATAAAAGAGGCTGTATCCAAAAGACAGCCATTTGACCAAGGAGCCGCGCTTTTTGCCATAGAAAAACGCCAGGTTGCTGACGAACGGCAACACAAAGCCCACAAGACAGAGAAAAAACGTTCCCGCCATGGAGGCTACCGTACTGCCCACCTTTTTCACCTCGGCGACCGCCGCCCTGGAACGGTCGGCGATATAACCGCAGGACGAGCACTCGCCTTTGAACATGCGCGCGCCGCAGCGGGGGCACCTCTGCCCTTCGTCGTCGGCCCGCACGCCGCACTGCGGACAGGCCGCGCCGTCGTACTCGGCGCCGCAGTTTTTGCAGATGTGATCCGCCGCGCGCCCGCCGCAATAGGGACATTCGTGCAGGGCTCCGTCGAATTCGGAGCCGCAGTATGCACACTTCTTCATTGGTGATTCCTCCGTTCGTCGGGATAAAAACCCGAAATCACGTTTTTATTTTCGAATAATATCACAGCGGCCGCCAAAAAAGAAGCGCGCGAAACTTTTTCCATCGCACAGCCGCGGACGAAGCGGCTGCGACGGACTGAAAAAACGCGAACTCTCGCGGCAAATTCTGCGAGAGAAGAAATTGATTAAACCTGACTATAAATTTTCCCCGCTCCGTCTGCGCCGACGCAGGAGATCCCGCGAACGCTTTTCGTCCGCGGGATCTCCTGTGCTCGTTATTCCGTTTTCTTCCAGGTGGCGTCGGTGAACACCGTGCCGAAACGCACGTTGACGCCGAATTCCGGCGCCGTCATCAGGCCGTCGCCGTTGCGTTCCGCCAGTCCGGCGGCGGCCGCCGCGGTCTGGTCGGGGAACTCGGTGACCGGCGTTTCGCCGTCCATATACGCCTTGGGCATGACCTCGCCGGCAAAGCCGTAGCGGCGCAGACACGCTTTGACGTGTTCGGCCAGCAGCTCCACCTTGTCTCCCGCTTCGAAGTAGGCGCGCGCGTAAGCCCAGACGCTGCCGTCGGCCGGTTCGAGGCGCACAGCGTAGGACACGGCCTGCGTCAGCGCCGGATAAGGCAGCTTTTCGTTTCCCGCCAACGAAGCATATCCGACCAGTACCGCGCCGGCGTTCATCAAGTTGCGGCGCAGTTCTTCCCTTAACACTCCCATCGGAAAATCCTCCTCGATCAGCGCTCTGTAAGACGCCGTTTTTTCTTATTATATACCAGTCCCCGATCTCCCATCTGATTCTACGAATGTCAAAAAGCGCCATCACTTGTCCATATGACATGAAAAGCAAATTTCATGGGCTTCCAGCATCCTTTTCATAAATATCCGTTCCATACTAAAAATTAGAGTATACATGGCATTATTCATTTATTAATGTTATAATTTTTCACGAATAAGATATCATCGGAAGCTCTCCGAAAGATGGAGACCTCCCTCGTGAAGGCAAAGAAGAAGGCGGTCCGTAAATTCTATTGTCTTTATGGGCGATTGAGCGTTATTCAAAAAATGGAGAACTTTTAAGGGGGAAAATGCGTTGCTAGATCTTTTGATTCGAAACGGTACCGTCATTGACGGAACACGAACGACGCGGCGGAAATCAGACGTTGGCGTCCGCCATGGAAAGATCGTCGCGGTCGCCCCGCAGATCGAAGAAGAAGCAAAGGAGACGATCGACGCCTCTGGAAAAATCGTCGCTCCTGGATTCATCGATATCCATTCCCACTCCGACATGAGTCCCTTTTTCACCAATCAGAAAATGCAGAGTAAACTCTATCAAGGCATCACGCTCGAGATTGTCGGAAACTGCGGCATCTCGTGTCTGCCGACCGACGACGCTTCACGCGAGGCGATCACTCGCCTCATCTCTTCAGGTCTCGAACTGCCGATGGATGGCAGGACCGTCGAGGACGATTCTCTGTCGGATTATGCCGAACACCTGAAACGTTGCCCAGCCGCGACAAATATCGGCGTCCTTGTCGGTCACGGCACACTTCGCGGCATGGTCATGGGATTTGGCATGCGAAAACCGACTTTCGAGGAACAGAAACATATGGAGCGCGTGCTTGAGCGGGAACTTAGCGAAGGCGCATTTGGCATGTCGCTCGGCCTGATTTATCCGCCCAGTTCGTACGGCGCGATTGACGAGTTCGTCGCGTTGGGCAAAGTGCTTAAAAGGCACGATGCGATCCTTACTGTTCATATGCGCAGCGAGAGCACGAAAATCTTTGAAGCGGTCGATGAAATGCTCGAAGTGGCGCGCCATTCCGGCGTCCACGTCGAGATTTCCCATCTCAAGTTGATCGGCAAACCGCAATGGGGCCGTTCCAAAGAGCTCCTTGCAAAAATCAGAGCGGCCCGCGAAGAAGGATTGAATATCACGTGCGACCAGTATCCATATACCGCAACGTCGACAGGCATGTCGGCCTTGGTTCCTGCCTGGGCCCATGATGGCGGTTCGGATGAAATGTGCAAACGCCTTGCGTCTCCGACGGAAGAATTGCTCTCTGAAACGGAATCGGAAATCGAACGCCGCGGCGGCGCCCATGCGGTTCTGGTCGTTTCCACGCACGGCAGACTCCCGCAGTATGAAGGGAAACGCCTTGACGAGATCGCCGCGGACATGGAGCTGCCTCCGGCTCAGGCCGTCGTTCGCCTGCTGCGTGCGAGCGATGGGGGCGTTCCGTGCTGTTATTTCAGCCTTTCGGAAGACGATATGCTGCACATTATGCGCGAGCAGTTCGTCTGTATCGGATCGGACGGTTACGCGATGACCTATGACCGCCATTTTCTTGGGACGAACCCGCACCCGCGCAGTTTCGGCACCTTTCCCCGTTATTTCCAGACGATCAGGGAACATCGGCTGATGAGCCTCGAAGACGCTGTTTACAAGGCTACAATGCTTCCGGCGCAAATCCTCGGCCTGAAGGACCGCGGCGTGATTGCCGTCGATAAGATCGCGGATATAACCGTTTTCGATGCGGCCGAAATTAGCGACCGCGCCACGTACACCGATTCCCCCCAGAAACCGGCAGGCATTTGCGCGGTTGTGATCGACGGCCGTGTCGCGTTCAAAAATGGCGAACAGACTGGCGATAACATCGGACACCTTGTTGTCCATAAATAACGACCATGGGGAGAGGGATTTCCATGTTGGGGCCTTATGCGTTGATTCCTGAAGAATCGTTATGGGCATTGATTCCGCTTGCAGTATACATTCTTGTTTCGTTCCGTCCGAAAGTTCACGCGCTGACGATCGCGATGATCGCCTGTCTGTTTGGTTATATTCTGACGGGACAAACCCCCGCCATGACGGGAGCTCTCGTTGTGAAATCGCTGGGATCGACGCTCGGTCTGATCGGCTTCATCATCATGTGCGGCGCCGGGCTCGGCAGTGTCATGAGCGAGGCGCGTGTAAGCCATACGATCGTGTATTGGATCGTCAAATATATCGGCGTGACGACTGAAAAACGTGCCATTCTCTGTGTGATCGTCACAACAACGCTTGTCTGCGGTCTGCTGGGAACCTTGGCGGGCGGTTGTGCTATCGTCGCCCCCATCCTCATTCCTATTGTAGCGGCGGCAGGATTGAAACCTGCCACGGTGGCCTGTCTTTTCCAATCATCCGGCGAAACGGGTCTGATCTGGGGACCATTCACGGGGCCGACTGTCGCTCTCCTTGCGATTACGCATCTGAGCTACGGTCGTATGATGCTGTGGGCCGCGCTTCCTTATGGTCTCATTTGGCTCACGGTCATCTACTTCTGCGGTCTGCGAATTCAACACGACCCAAGTTACGACGAAAGATACGAGCTCGACACCGCCGAACAGACGACGCTCGGCATCACCGCTCAGGAAAAGCGCGTGACACTGGCGTTCCTAATTGGCTTTGTCGGACTTCTGACGTTTTCGATGATCACCCATCAAAAAACGGCGTTCACGGTGTTCGTCATGCTGGCTCTGGCTCTCGTGATCTGCCTTTTCAAGTCCCTCGATATGTCAGTCATGTTCCGGGCGTTTGCCAAAGGCATGGGCTCCATGGCCGGCACATTTCTTCTCTTTATCTTGTTGAACATGATGCTCGAATACATCAATTATGGTCATGGCTTTGAAGCTCTTGGCAAAATCCTTGTTTCGTTTGCAGGCGAGGGAAGCCGCATGATGGTTGTCATTATGGGCACATTGGTCGGCTCTTTCGGCGTCAATGGCGGCGCCGTCGCGCAGCTGCAAGTTACGCACGGTTTGTTCGCCAGCGCCGTGAAAACAGCCTCCGTCCCCATGGAGTTCTGGGCTCTGGCGTTGATTTGCGGTTCCCGCGTCACAACGTCGATCTATCCCGGATCGAACATGATCGCTCCAATGGGACTGGCGCGCAGCGAAAGTCTGAAAGCCATGCTGTTCGGCGGCTGGTCAGTATCTATGACGTCAATCGCGTTCATCATCGTGTGGTCATGGTTTGCGATGCCGATTTTCTTCCCGATATAACCAGACAACTGAACGATACGAGAGCTCCGAAGGAGATCTCCAAATCGAGAACATCCTGAGCGACTAAATTCCCTTGGGACGCTCCTGCTATTCAACGTTTTAGTCAACAAACAGCATGAGTACGAAGAGATTCATCAAAAAAAGAACAAAGAAGCCGCCTCAATTGACTTTTGAGACGGCTTCTTTATTTATAACAGCGCGGATTTTCAAAAGCTCCTTACCGGATCAATCAAAACTCGTGACGCGAATCATGGCTCCCCGTCATTTCTCCGCTCTCGGGATCAATCAGGATGGCGTTGACGTCGCCCATGTAGGATTTGAGCGGCAGCGAGTAGCCCATGGAGAGCAGACTGTCGACGGTTCCGCCGCTGAGGCCGTTCATCGGTTCCACGCGCAGCTCGTCGGGCAGCCACTGCATATGCACCCGGGGAGCGCTGACCGCCTTGTTGATGGGCATTTTATGGTCGATCACATTGGAGATCACCTGCAGGACGGTGGTGATGATGCGGGTGCCTCCGGGGGCTGCCGCAAGCGAAGATCCGTCCATCCCAAAAACAAAAAAGCGATTCCCTCCGACGCTTCATTCGGTGCTCCACGAATATGATCCAATAATAGTCAGTATTAATCAATCTCTTATATCTCTTTTATTTAAGAGAAATTTTTCCATCGGCAAAACATCTGCTGGGCGTCCTTCCAACCGCCTGATGTTCCACGTGGAACATCGCTTTTCCGGCGATGGGGGCGAACGTTCAGCGCCAACGATCCAATGCCGTTTCACGCGTTGTTTCTCACCAAACAGACCTTCAAGAAAAGGGGGCTCGCTGTTCCACGTGGAACATTTTTGCGGTATGATTGAACCGAAAATGAAGCATGGAGGTGAACCCCATGGAGATTCAACCGTTGCCGCCGCTCCCCGAACTGTCCGCGGAAACGCTGACGCGGCTGCGCCGCTACGCTTCGCTGTTGTCTGTCGCCAACGAGCGAGTGCGGCTGACGGGACCTCACGACGAGGAAACGCTGTGGCGCGACCACATCGAAGACTGTCTGCACATGCTGCCGCTATTGCCGTCCTCAGGTACGGTCGTCGACGTCGGTACCGGCGGCGGTCTGCCCGGCGCCGTCCTGGCCGTTTGCCGCCCCGATCTGGAATTCACGCTGCTGGACAGTCTTTCGCGCAAGAGCAAGGCCCTTGCAGAAATTGTCGCTGGGCTGAACCTTTCCAACGCGGAAGTGGTCTGCGCGCGCTCGGAGGATTTCGCCGCCGCGCGTCGCGAGCAGTACGACGCCGCCGTGGTGCGGGCCGTCAGCGAAGCCGGCGTCATCGCCGAATATCTAGCGCCGTTGGTGCGCGAAGGCGGCGTGCTAATCGCCATGAAGGGCAGTTCCGTCGGCGAAGAGCTGGCGCCGCTGGAAGGCCGCTGGAACGTGCTTGGCCTCAACGAGCCGAAACTTTACGAATACGACATCAAAGATCACAAGAGCTACATGCTTCTCTGGAAGAAAAGCGCGCCCTGCCCCGCGGTTTATCCGCGCAAGCCCGGGCGGGCCGAAAAAAAACCGTGGTGGAGGTGAGACGATGAAGACTATCGCGGTCATCAATCAGAAAGGCGGCGTCGGCAAGACGACGACCTGCGTCAATCTCGCTTCCGAACTCGGCGCCATGCGCAAAAAGGTGCTCGTCGTCGACGCGGACCCTCAAGGCAACGCGTCCAGCGGTCTCGGCTTTCAGTTCGACGACTCCGTGTCGCTTTATGACCTTGTCGTCGGCAATGAAGATCCCAAGTGGGCGCTGCATTCGACCAGCGCCAAAAACGTCTCGCTGATCGCCTCGAACATCAATCTGGTCGGCGCCGATCTGGAAATGGGCAGCCTTCAAGGAAGGGAGTTCCGCCTGCGCGAAGCGCTACGCAAGCTCGAAAACGACTTCGACGTCGTCCTCGTCGACTGCCCGCCGTCGCTGGGGCTGCTTACCGTCAACGCGCTGGC
This sequence comes from Pyramidobacter sp. CG50-2, assembly GCF_003612005.1. NCBI lineage: Bacteria > Thermotogati > Synergistota > Synergistia > Synergistales > Dethiosulfovibrionaceae > Pyramidobacter > Pyramidobacter sp. CG50-2. The sequence goes on along the minus strand of NZ_RAWT01000025.1, from coordinate 18,224 downwards.
CGCCGCCAACCGCCTGTTGGTGCCCGTACAGTGCGAATATTACTCCATGCAGGGACTCAGCCTGCTCGCGCGCACCGTGCAGATGGTCCGCGAGCAGGGCATCAACCAGGGCGCGCAGATCGACGCGATTCTGCTCACCATGTACAACCCAAATCTGCGCCTCACGCGCGAGATCGAGACGCAAATCCGCGACGTCTTCGGCGAGCACGTGCTGAAGACCGTGATCCCCCGCAACATCGACCTGGCGGCAGCCCCCGCGCAGGGACTGGCTATCCGCGACTACGTCCGTTCCAGCCGCGGCGGCCAAGCCTATCACGATCTGGCATTGGAGGTCAAAAGACTATGGCTGTAAATCGCAAAAATACCGCCGCGGCCCAGGCCGCGAAGAAATCCGCCGCTTCCGCGAAGTCCATCATCCAGTCTGGCCGCGGCCTCGGCGCGCTGCTGGCCAAGCAAAACGTGAGCCGCGTCCCCCAGAACAGCGAAATGGCCCCGCTGGCCGATATCGAGCCCAATCCCAATCAGCCCCGCAAGCTTTTCGACAGCGCGACGCTGCGCGAACTGGCCGCATCCATCAAAGTTCACGGGCTGCTCCAACCGCTGATCGTCGCCCCCGCGCCTGCCAAGAGCGCAAAGAAATACCGCATCGTCGCCGGCGAACGCCGCTTTCACGCCTGCGAGCTGGCCGAACTCTCGGAAGTGCCCGTGCGCATCGTCCGGGGCGACGAACAACTCCTCAGCGAGATCGCCCTTGTAGAGAACCTTCAGCGCGAAGATCTGACCGTGCTCGAGACCGCCAACGCTCTCAAGGTCTTGATGGAGAAGCATCGGCTCACCCAGAACCAACTGGCCGAGCGCATCGGTTGGAGCCGCAGTGTCGTGGCCAACAAGCTCCGCATCCTCTCGCTGCCCCAGGGCGCGCTGGATCAGATCGCCGCCGGCAACCTCAGCGAAGGGCACGCCAAAGCCCTGCTGTCTCTGAAGGAACCGCAGAAATTTCTTGAAGAGCTTGTAGCAGACTGCATCGCGCACCATTGGTCCGTTCACAACCTGCAAAAACGCATCGACTCCCTCAACAGCCGCCGTGTTACCGTCCTTTACAAGGCTCCCCAGCTTGACCCCTGGCGCCCCAAAGGAGCGCTGAAAGTGGCACGCCGTCTTGGCCTGTCTTTCAACGTTCTCGGCAGCGAGAGAGAAAACCGCGTCGTCATCAACGGCATGCGCCGTGAGCAAGTGGAGCGTCTTTTCGCCCTGCTGGACCGCGAAGCCGATTTTATGAGCGGAGATCCGGACAGCAAATAAATGAAAACTCCCAACGTCAAAGACGTTATCGTCTTCAGCCGCATCGTCGGAGCAGCCCTGCTCGTTTGCGGCTACCTCCTGGCAGGGCTGTTCATCGGCCGTTATTTTCTGGACCGCGGTTACCCGCAATGGACCCTCCCCTTGTGCCTGATCGCCGGCCTCATCGGCGCGTTGCTCTCGGGAGTTCGCGAGTTGAAAAGCATTCTCGCGATGATCCGTCGCGACCGCCAGAATCAGTGAAGTTTCGGCGTGACGCGTGGAATGTCCCAAGTTATCCACATTTTATCCACTTCTCCACAAGAACAAAAGCATACTTTCCGGCACTTGACAAAAATCTCCGGGAGAAAGGGAGCTCTTTCAAAAAATATTTTGAAGAGAACGCTATCGAGAGACGCCTACCTGCGAGGACTTTTGAAAACTCCATCACGAAAAACGAACGCAAAAAATTCGCTTTCAACAGAAATCGCGATGCCAAAAAGTTCACATGGGAAGAGTTTTTTGACCATTCAATTTTCCCCTTGACGCTTTGATTCACAGTTTCCACAGAAACGCTCCGCTTTTTTTCAGATCCCCTCGAAACGAGCTTAAAAAATCATTTTCCGCGCCGATCCGGCTGCAAATTTTTGCGAATCCCGATCTCGCTCACAAGTTATCCACCAATGTTGTCCACAGCGGTGAATAACTCCCACCTTTTTGCTCATAGAAAAGAGGAAAGAACATGGAAACACTCATGGCCCCATGGAGGTACACGTACCTCAACTCCGCCAAAAGCGACGGCAAGAGCTGTATCTTCTGCGATTTCCCCACCGACGGCAGCGACGACAGAAAGCACTTCATCGTCTTTCGCGGCACACACTGCTTTGTGATTCTCAACGCCTACCCTTACAGCTCGGGGCATCTGATGGTCATCCCCTACCGCCACACGACCGACCTGAGCTCTTTCACCCCCGAAGAATCCCTCGAGTTCCACGATCTGATCGCCCGCGCCATCGAATCTCTTAAAGGCGCGTTTCATCCCGACGGTTTCAACGTCGGCATCAACATCGGCGCGGCGGCCGGCGCCGGCATCGACACCCATATCCACTGTCACGTCGTGCCGCGCTGGAACGGCGACAGCAACTTCATGGGCGCGATCGGCGACGTCAAAGTCGTCCCCATCTCCCTTGAAGAGACCTGGGAACGCTGCCGCTCGTGCTGGCGCTAGATCGGCCCTGCCGTCGTCCCGCGGCCCCCGCCGTTTACAGCTTCAAGGAAAAGCGCAGCGAGTTCATCGCCGCCCTCTTCCCCGCCGCCGCGGGCGACGAAGCCCGTGCCACGCTGGAATCCGTGCGCAAGGAACATCACGGCGCCGCGCACAACTGCCCGGCATGGCGCGCCGGCTATCCCGACGTGGAAGAGTTCTGCTCCGACGACGGCGAACCGGGCGGCACCGCCGGACGGCCGATCCTTGGTGCCTTGCAGAAAGCCGGATTGTTCAACGCAGTCCTCGTCGTCACCCGCTATTTCGGCGGCGTCAAGCTCGGCGTGCGCGGCCTCATCGACGCCTACGGCGCCGCTGCGGCCGGCGTCATCGAGCGCGCCGTCGTCGAAACGGCCCTGCCCTTCAAAGAGCTGGAACTGCGCTGCGGCTACGAACATCTGGCCGCCCTCAGCCGCGCCGTCAAAAGCGCCGGCGTCGCCGAAAACCGCCTGCGTACCGCCTACGGAACGGACATCACCCTCACCCTGCTCGTCGCTCCCGCGCTCGAAGAACGCCTGCGCTCCCTGCTCGACAGCTACGAAGGGCGCCAACTGCTCGCCGCGCCGCCGCTCTGGGGAAAAAGCTACGTGCTCGCGGCGGAAAACCAAGCCGGCGGATCATGAAAAAACTCGACAGAAAAAACGTTTGGGCAGGATAAGCGACGACCGTCTATCCTGCCCAAACGTCTGTCTTGGGGACGACGAACACAAAAATCCGGGCTTTCACGCGAAAGCCCGGACAACGAAAAATCTTCTCTGAAATTACAGACAAAAGACGAGAACCGTTTTATTCTTTGCCGATATCATCCGGCGTAAGGACGCGCATCTGATAGCCGCAGACGCGCCGGTGCGCGGCGGCGAGAGCGTAGACGACCGCTCCAAGGGCGAAGAAAAGCCCCAACGAGACGTATCCGCCGCGGTCCAGCTCCATGCACGCGCCGATGATCAGCCAGACGGAAATGAGCATACCGACGCCGAAGACGAAGTTCCCGCCCGGGGCCCTGAACGGACGCTTCCATTCGGGGTGCAGCTTCCTGAGACGTATCACGTCAAGGCAGGAAATAAAGTAGACGATGCCCGCGGCGATGCTGGAGATCGCGTAGATATACTGCACCCAGTTGTCGCCGCTGAAGTAGCAGAAGAACAGCGAAAACAGATACACGACGACGTTGGCCCAAAACGGCTGCCCGTAGCGGTTCACCTTCATGAACACTTTCGGCAGCTGATTCAGCTGGGAAGCGCCGTACAGCACGCGCGCGCTGGAAGTCCAGAACCCCATCAACGTCGTAAAGGCGTGCATCAGCCCGGACACAATGGCCAGAACGGCAAGGATGCCGGGCAGGCCGAAACGGGCGATCAGCTCGGGTTCGGGCATGTTCATGGCCGCGATTTCCTTCCAGGGCGCCATGCCGCCCATGGCGAGGACGACAAAGCTGTACAGCAGCGCGGGAATGAAAAGGGCGGATAAAATGACCTTCCACAGCTTGGAAGCGGGGAAGTTGGCTTCCTCGACCAGCGTCGGCGTCATTTCGAAACCGATGAACTTCAGCGAGAACACGGCCATGGCGATGAAGATCCCGTAGCCCCCTTTGGGGAAGAACCCCTGGTGCAGGCGGATATTGTCGAAGCTCCAGTGCCCGCTCAGGAAGAACGACGTCGAGACGCCAAGCGAGATGACGATCATCGCGAAGAAAAAGATGTTGGAAAGCCGCCCGGTCAGGCTGATGTTGAAGTTGGAAAGCACGAACCACAGCGTGACGGACAGCATGGCGATGATCATCATCTGATCGTTCGTCAGCGAATAGAAGTGATTGATCGCCGTGCCGAAAATGAACGCCATCATCGGCGGCTCGACGACCTGGATCAGAAACATCATCCACTGCGTGGCGAAGCCGGCTTTGTTATTGTAAGCGTTGCACGTCCACACGTCGGTGCTGGCCGCGAAAGGCAGCATCGCCGACAGCTCGCCGAACGCCAGCCCCACGGGAACGAGCAGCAGCGCCAGCAGCGGGAACAGGAACGCCGCGCCGGCCCCCGTCGTCTGGAACCAGTAGGGCGCTTCCGCCAACCAGCCGCCGATCACGGCTCCAGAGGAAATCGCGACGACCTGGACAAAACTTAAACCCCTTTTCAGCCCGTTGTCTTTCATTTTTTCTTCCTCCCGCTTCAACAGAATTTAAAGAGCGCCGATAAGCTCTTCCGTAGTGACGACGTGGCAGTAAATGTTGTTCAGTACGGAAAGTTCGTGTTCCTGGATCTCCCTGGTCGACGCGGCGCAAGCGTCTTCGATCAGCCAAACCTTGAAGCTCTCGTCGGCAAGGCTGCGCACCGTTCCGGAAACGCACTGATCCGTCAAAACGCCGGTGACGACCACCGTATCGATGCCGCAGTTATGAAGCATCAGACGCAGAGAAGTCCCCGTCAGGGCGCTGTCGGTCGTCTTCATGACGACCAGCTCGTTTTTGGCGGGCTTCAGAGGCTCGACGATTTCGGCGGAAGGCATGCCGGGAAGCAGAAGCAGTTCGTTGTACCCGGTCGCTTTTTGATCGAGAGAACGTTCGCGCCCGCTCTCGAGCTGACCGGTGATGCGCGCGTGGGAAACAAACATGTTCCTTTCCCTGAAAGCGGCCAGCAGTTTTTGATTGTTCGGGACGACTTCTCTTTCGACCCGGTCGTAAAAGTAGCCCCATTTGGCATAGTAGGCTTTTTCACGCTCGGACGAGTTCTCGTCCAACTTCGGACGAGTGAGGAAATGATACTGCATATCGACGATGAGCAGCGCCGTCCTGTCCCGGTCGATCTCGATACCGCAGTAGTCGTCGTCCAGCTCATAGTAGAAAGAACAGTACCGATCGTTCACCTTCATAAGAATCCCTCCAATAAAAAGATATGTTAAGATAGCACCATTATCAGCAAATACCTCGTTTCTGACAATTCATGAAAGCGACTTTCCATCGTCAAAAAAAGTTATATGCTCACTATTTTGCAATAAAAATCCACAAATTTGCGACAGAAAGGCAAGAAGAGATGCATACCGTACTGATTGCTGAAGATGAGATGATCGAGCGGGAATTTCTCGTAAATTTATTGAACCGCCTCGAAGATTTTCACGTCGTCGCGGAGGCCGGGGACGGGCGGACCGCCGTCGAATTGGCCTTTCTGCATCGTCCCGACGTCGCGTTTCTCGATATCCGCATGCCGCTGCTGGACGGCCTGGCCGCGGCGGGAAAGATCAAAAAAGCTTTGCCTCAAACGTTTATCGTGCTGAATTCGGCGTTTGCCGAATTCAAGTACGCGCAGCAAGGCATCGACTGCGGCGTCGACGCCTATCTGCTGAAGCCCTCGTCGGAAAGCGAGATATTTTCCCTGCTGCGTTCCCGTTTTACGCCGCGGCCTCTTGAACGCGACGGTCAGGAGACGTTCCGCTCTCTTCTGGACGCTTTTCCGACGGAAGCCGCCGAAAACTTCGCCCGAGCTTTGGAAACAAAGGACGGCGCGCTGTGCGAGAGCGTGCTGAGCGAGATCCGCGCTTCGCTTGGAAAGAACCTGAGTTTAAACGTTTATCGGCTGCACGTCCTCAACGTTCTGTTCGACGTCATGAAAGCGTGCCGTCTTGGCTCAGTTTCCATGAGCGCTGCTGATGAACGCCTGTGCGACCGGATCCTGACGCGCATTTCGCAGACGCCCACCATGCCGGAGATCGCCGATCTCGCCAATTCTTGCCTTGACAATATCCTTTCCGCCGTCAGAAGTTCTTTTCGCGATTCAGCCGCGCCGATACGGCGCATTGTGGAGTTCCTGGACGAACATTTCCGGGAAGACGTCGGCGCCGGCGATTTGAAAGGACTCGTCTTTTTGAGCGAAGACTACGTCGAGAGGCTGTTTCGCAGGACTCAGCGCGTTTCGATCCAGCAGTACGTCAACGGAAAACGTCTTGCAGAAGCCGAACGGCTTCTGCTACAAAGCAGGATGACAATGCAGGAGATTTCGGAACGCTCAGGATTTCAAAACGTATCGACATTCTTTCGGAATTTCAAAAAGAAATACGGCCTGACGCCCGCCCGGTACAGAAAGGAAAAATACCGTGAGTGAACTTGCCGATCTTATCCCGGAAAAACTGCAGCGGGAACTGCAGGAGTCTTTCGCCTATGCGACGGGCTTCGGCGTCGTTTTCGTAGACAAAGAAGGGCGGCACATCGGCGAGGGAAGCAACTTCTCCCGTTTCTGCCGCGCCATCAACGCCGATCCGAAAGACGGGGCGCGCTGTCAGTGTTCGAACAAGAACGCCATCCGGATCGCGCTGAAAGAGGGGCGCCCCGGCATCTACATCTGCCACGCCGGCCTGGTCAACATCGAGATCCCACTGACGCTGGACGGCGAACTGATCGGCGCGATCACCGCCGGACAGGTCATTTGCGAAGGGAACCATCCTTTTCCTCAAGACGAGCAGGCGACCCGCCAACTGTGGCGCGAAAACGAGCTGTATGCGTCGTATTACCGCGAGATCCCCATTCTCAGCCTGAAGCAGATCCAGGAAACGGCGCGCGCCCTGCAAAATTTTTCCAACTATATCCTTCAGCAAAAGTCCTACACGCAGATTCAGGAGCACGTCGGGCATCTGACGGACGAGCTGCTGAAAAACCAGAAAAAATTGATCAACCTTAAAAACCAGCTGGCCCTGGCCCGCTTCGAGGCTTTGCAGAAGCAGATCATGCCGCATTTCACGTTTAACGTCCTCAACTCGATTTCCAGACTCATGAGCATGAAAAAAAACGATCAGGCCCAAGAAATGCTGGAGTCGTTTTCGTCGATGCTCCGCTACGCTCTGTCCCGGCCGGCGGCCAAAGTGACGCTCAAACAGGAACTCGACTACATACGCCATTACCTGCGGATCCAGAGATACCGATTCGGTGAAAATCTGGCATATCATATTGATTGCGATAAAAAATCGGAGTCCTTGACGATCCCGTTTTTCAGCCTTCAGCCCTTTGTCGAAAACGCGCTTGAACACGGGATCCTGAACCCGACGCACAAATATGGAGGCGAGTTGGATATCGTCTGCCGCGCCGGTATTTCGGCATACACGATCGAAATCCGCGACAGCGGAGCGGGCATGGACGAAAACACGCTCGGCGCCATCCTGGAAGAACTGGCCTCGAAAAAACTTCCGCGCGGCGGCAAAATCCATATCGGCATGAACAACTGTTTTGAAAGGCTGCGAATGTTTTTCGGCGCGCGCTGCACGATCGCCGTCAAAAGCAGCCTCGGCTGCGGGACAACTATCGCGATCACCATAAAAAATAAGCGTTGAACAAAAACAAGGGATGCGGCGAGTGAATTGCGCTCGCCGCATCCCTTGTTTTTACCATCAAAAAATCAGGAAAACTGTTTCCAAAAAACTCCGCTGCTGAGACAAAGAATCGCTATCGCCGTCTATTCGCTCCAGACGCCGTAGCGCACTTTGCTTTCGTCCACGCCGCTGTAGGCTTCTTTATGCTCGGCGGCATAGCCCATCACGGTGATGCCGAGAACTTCTACGCCGTCAGGTAGCTGCAAAAACTCGCGGACCGCCGGCTCCTTGGCAGCGCGGCGGTAGACGCCGTACCAGAGCGAGCCGAGCCCCAACGACCTGCAGGCGATCTGCATGTTCTCCATAGCGGCGGCTCCGTCTTCGATCCAGGCCAGGCCGCTGTCGTAACCGCGCAGATCGGCGAGGACGGCAATGCCCCACTGCCCTTCGCGGAAGGGATCTTTCTGCTGAACTTTTTCGGCCAGAGAACCCATCTGTTTTTTATCCAGCACGACAAAACGCACCGGCCGTTCCCCCTTGGCGCTGGGAGCGGCGCAGGCGGCCGCGAGGACAAGTTTCATCGTCGATTCGCAGACCGATTCGTCGGTGTATCTGCGGACGCTGCGGCGAGCCATAATGTTCGTCAAAGTCTCATTCATGATGACACCCTCCAATACCATAGCAATTACGTATTATTTTATACGTAAGCGTATTATAGCACAGGGATGAGGAGAATACAGCAAAAACGGAGTATACACTGCGCAAAAATTCCGACAAAAGACCTGACCGAAGCCGCTCCGGCGTCGAAAAACGTTTGTCGCCGATGTTCCACGTGGAACATTCCTTACGAAAAAATCCCTGCAAACAGTGTCTGCAGGGATCGGAACGATCAGCTTTCCGGCACGTTCATTGCGCCGGCAGCTTTGGGGCGCGCACGGCCGCCAGTGAATCGGCCAAGATCTGCAGCGCTTCGTCGACCTGAGCGGAGGTGTTGAAACAGCCCAAACTGAGGCGCAGCGCCCCCTGTGGAAAACAGCCCAGCGTCCGATGCCCCCACGGGCTGCACTGCAGGCCGGGACGCGTTTCCAGACCGCGGCTGCTGAGCTCGGCGGCGAGAATGCCGTTGTCCACGCCTTCGAAGTTGACGGCAAAGACGGACAATCGTTTTTTGTCGACCATTTCCGGCAGACCGTAAAGAATCAAACCGTCCAGCTTTTTCAATCCGGCAAGGAATCGGGAACCCAGCTCGTTCTCGTGGGCGCGGATGGCGTCGATGCCGCGCTCTTCGATCCATTTCAGCGCCACGTTCAGACCGGCGATGCCCGGTAAGTTTCCCGTGCCGCTCTCGAAACGATCGGGCATGGCTTCCGGCTGCGTTTCCACGTGCGAGAAGCTGCCGGTGCCGCCTTCGACGAGCGGCTCGCAGAGGCGCGCAAACTCGGGCTGCCAGACGATGCCGCCCATGCCCTGCGGCCCCATCAACCCCTTGTGACCCGTAAAGCATAGCGCCGCCAGACCGAGCGCCGCGGCGTTCAGCGGTATCAGTCCGGCCGTCTGCGCCGTGTCGACGATAAGGCGCACGCTCCGCTCCCGGCAGACGGCGGCGAAAGCTTCGAGGTCCTGAACGGAACCGCAGACGTTGCTGCAATGGCTGAGCACAACAAGATCGGCTTTTTTCGCGTCAAGCGCGGCCGCCAGTTTTTCGGGATCGAGATATCCCTGCCGGTCGCAGGGCAATATCTTCAGTTCGACGCCGTTCTTTTCCAGATGGCGCAACGGGCGCGTCACGGCATTGTGCTCCATGGAAGTGGTGACGGCACGCATGCCGGGCTTGAGAAAGCCCTTCAGCACTATGTTGAGCGACTCGGTGACATTGGCCGTGAAGGTCACATAAACCGGCGACGCGTTTTCGTAGCCGCCCAGCAGCCGCGCCACGCGTTCGCGGCACTCCAGAACCAGATCCATGGTACCAAGGTCGCGGGCCGAAGCGGTTCCCCGCCTCAGGTTGGCGCCGCCGGAACCGAGAAAGCCGCTCATGGCGCGGGCGACGCAGTCCGGTTTTGGCCACGTGGTGGCCGCGTTGTTGAAATAGATCGACATGATCACTACCCCTTCCAGCGAATGATCGATAAACGGAAGCGAAGATAAAACAACTGTCCGTCGGAATTTTTCGCTTCTTCAAATCAGATCGAATCAGATCGAAAAAGTTTTACTTATCATAATAAAAAGTTCTCGCAAGATCAATCTGAATTATACACCAGATTTTTTCCTTTTCTCTCGATGCTTTCCCCATAAAAAATCTCGATTGTCGAGTTCTTGTGAACAACTCTTGCAACTCTCGTCCAATTGTGGATAATAAGACTGGATTATTTTTGAGTTCAGGAACGGTAAAACACAAAGTAGGAGTTTGTGACGATGAAAAACGCAGAAGAAATATGGGAGCAAATCATGGAAGGAGCCGCCCCGCTCCTGCCGAACCAGACGGTCGACATCTGGCTCAAATCCTGCTCCGCCCTCCGTATGGAAGATGACCGGCTGGTGCTGGACGCAGGAAACTCCTTCGTCGCCAAAAAAGTCAAGGACAGCTTCCTGGCGACACTGGAAAGCGTGATGCAGCGTCAAGGAAAAGGCAGCGGCATCGATCTGGTCTACGACAGCAAGACCGCCGGTGCGGAAGAGACGCTTCCGCATCCCGAGCCGCACCCTCCGATCAGCCCCAATGGTCTCAACCGACAGTACGATTTCACCTCGTTCGTCGTCGGCAAGTCGAATCGTCTCGCCCACGCCGCCAGCCTGGCCGTCGCCGAAAGCCCGGGGGAAGCGTACAACCCTCTGTTCATCTGGGGCGGCGTCGGGCTGGGCAAGACTCACCTGATGCACGCCATCGGCAATTATGCACAAGGGAAAAACGGGAACGCAAAAGTCACCTACCTTTCCTCGGAGAAGTTCACCAACGAGCTGATTACGGCGATCAAAAACGCCCGCACCGCGGAATTTCGCGCCAAATACCGCCACGTGGACATCCTTTTGATTGACGACATCCAGTTTCTGGCCGGCAAGGAAAGCACGCAGGACGAGTTCTTTCACACCTTCAACGACCTTCATACCGAACACAAGCAGATCGTGCTCAGTTCCGACCGACCGCCCAAAGAGCTTGGCGACATCGAGGACCGCATTATCAGCCGCTTTGAATGGGGTTTGGTGACCGACATCCAGCAGCCTGATTACGAGACGCGCATCGCCATCCTCAAAAAAAAGGCCGAGCAGCGCCGCATTCCCGTCAATGACGACGTCATCGGCTTCCTCGCCGAGAACATCCCCAGCAACATTCGTGAGCTCGAGGGCGCTTTGAATCGCGTCATCGCCAGCGCCAATTTTTCGCAGGAACCGATCACCATCGAAAACACGCAGGAGTGGCTCAAAGACGTGATCGGCAACGGCCGCCGCGGCCCCCTCACTTTTCAGAGTATCATGGACGTGGTTTCCAGCGAGTTCGGCTTCTCTCCCGAGGACATCTGCGGCAAGCGCCGCACGGCGGAAGTGGCGCTGGCCCGTCAGGTGGCCATGTACATGTGCCGGACTCACACGGAATCCAGTTTGCAGCAAATCGCCAAGGATTTCGGCAAAAAGGACCATACCACGGTGCTGCACGCGCTGAAGAAAATCGAGATGCTCATGAAGGAAGACGCCCGTGTGAAAAAGATTGTGGACAACATCAACAAAAAGCTGTGATTCAGAGGAGGATTTTCCGGAGGTTCAACGGTGGATAACCGTCTTGATTCTCCAAAATCACAAAAAAATGTGCATAGTGTGGATAAATTTCCACAGCTTGTCCGAAAAACCTTCCACAGCGTTACCTCAGTTTTTTTCTATGAATCTCCTGTTTATCCACACTATTCACGGGATCTACTACGGCTTTTACGATTTTTATGACTCATAAACCGAAGAACACGTCAAACGAAAGAGAGGATTTTCCACAGATGAAACTCGAAATCGTCCAGAATGAATTCATGAAATATTGGTCCATGGCCGAAAGAGTCACCGGAACGAAGAGCACGATGGCAACGTTGGCCAGCGTGCTTTGTGTCGCCGACGAGACGGGCGTGATGCTGAACTCCACGGATCTGAAGACGACGATCCGCGTCAAGGCCGAAGGCGTGACCGTCCTTGAGCCCGGCAAGGCGATTCTGCCTTTGAAAGTCGTCGGCGAACTTTTCAAGAAGATCGCCGTCAGCCCTTTTACCGTCGAAGTCGACAACGAAAAAGGGACGATCAGCGCCGGACGCAGCCATTATTCCTTTACTACTTACAACGTCGGCGATTTTCCCGATCTGCCGTCGCCTCGCGCCGCCGAGGAGTTTACCCGCGTTTCCGCCGGCGAACTCTCGCGTGTGCTGGCGGAAGGAGGCATTGCCGGGGCGCCGAACGAAGATTTTCCCAAGTACCTTTCCGGCGGTCTGATGCAGATTGCCGGCGGCGAACTGCGCGTCGTCGCTACCGATGGGCGCCGCCTTTCGCTGTCGAAGACCATGATCGAAAACACCGATGCGGCATCTTCCGCTCGGGAGATGCTGCTGCCGCTGAAATCGCTTGAAGAATATCAGCGTATCCTGACCAGCTTTGCGCCCGACCAAGAGGTCGAAGTGCTTCAGGACGGCGCCGTAACCTACTTCAACATGCCGGGCGTACAGTATTCCGTGCGCTGCATCGACTCCAAATTCCCCAACTACGAGCGCATCCTCAGCGACACCAGCACCACGCAGATGCAGGCGGAGCGGGCCGGCTTCATGCAGGCGCTGGACCGCATCAACATTGTCGTCGGCGACAACAGCCGCGTTGTCATTCTGACGCTGTCGCCCGGAGCGGGCATGGAGCTGAGCGGCCGCGCCCCCGAGATCGGCGAAGCCAACGAAAGCGTTGACGCTTCCATCAGCGGCGAGCCGCTCAAGGTGGCGTTCAACGTCGGCTATTTGATGGCCGGGATCAAGGCGTTCCACGGCAGCGATGTGACGCTGGCTTTCAACGGCGCCGAAGGGCAGATGATGATCACGCGCCCGGGCGGCACGGATTTCATTTACATGCTCATGCCCATCAAGCTCAAGTCTATGGATGCCTCTGAGACGGCCGGGGAGTCTTAAGGCGGCATGCGGATCGCACAGACGCGCTTCCGCAATTTTCGCAATCTGGAAAACGCGCTCATCGCCTGGGATCCGGGGCTGAATCTGCTTAATGGAGCCAACGGCGCAGGTAAAACCAATGTTCTCGAGGCTCTCCACGTCGTCACCGGCTGGGGAGCCTTCAGCGGTTCGAAATGCGCCGACACTGTGAAGTGGGATTCGGAAGGCGGCGCTTCTCTGGCGGCGCAGGCGACAGGCGAGCGGGAAGTCATGATCGAAGCCGTGATCACGATCCGAGCTTCGCTGCGTCTCGACGGCAGATCCTGCCGCTGGGGCGATCTGAGAAGCTGCGTGCCGTCGCTGACGTTTCTGCCGTCGGACATGGCGCTGATCGAGGGCGCGCCGTCCGTGCGCCGACGCTTTCTCGACCTGCTCTGCGCGCTTTATTTCCCGCTGTACGCCTACAAGCTTTCCGAGTACCGCAAGATCATGCAGCATCGCCGCCATCTGCTCGGTCTCGGGCATTCGACGCGCGTCACCGAGGAGACCATGGCAAATTTATCCGCGTGGCTCTGGGAATGTCGTCTCGAAGTGATCGCGGCGCTGCGAGTCCATCTGGAAAAATGGCGCGATCTTTTGCCACGCACCATCGGCCTGAACTTAAAAAGAGGCGGGGGCGGCAATGCCGATGACCTTTTGGAAGACTTTCACCGTTCCTGCGCGATCCTCGCGGAACGGGAACGGGCTTCCGGGCTCCCCTTGGTCGGCCCGCACCGCGACGACCTGATCCTCGCCTGCGAGGGTCGTCCGGCGCCGGAGGTCCTCAGCCGCGGCCAGCGCCGCCGCACCGCGTTGGCGTTGATAATGGCCGCGGCCTCGGCGGTGGAGCGGCGCAATCGCGCGTCGCCGGTACTGCTGTTTGACGAAGTCGCCTCCGAGCTCGACGGGGCCGGGCGCACCGTGCTGATGGAATGTTTGCGGCGCAGCAACTGGCAGGTTTTCGCCGCCACGGCGGAAACAACGTTGCCGTGGTCTGGAGGGGCGCGCTGGCTGGTGTCGGCAGGAAAGATCCAACGCTTTGATTGAACGGGTTTAAAGATATTGATGAATCCTGATGAATAAAACCGGCTTGCGCCGGAAATTTCGTTTCCGTTATTTAAGGAGGAATTTCACTATGAAGAAAGTTCTTTTGGCGCTTTTGTTTGCCGCGGTCATGGCCGCGGGAGCCGGCGCTGCCGAAATCGACGACACGATCGACGGCGTCTGGGGCATGAAGTTCGGCACGCCGGTCGCGGAGGCCGCCCGTATCATGACCGAGCAAAACAACGCCGCGCTGCTGTGCGAGTACAGCTACGTTCCCAACTACCACGAGGCTTTTTACAAGGTCAACTTCTTCGGCCGCGAAGGCCATCTGCTGCTGCGCTTTTCAAAACGGGGACTCTTTTTGGCTCGCTTTGCCTTTATTCGAGCGGAGCAGCTGCCGGCCGCCGCGCCTCAGGGTTCTTCCGCCGAAAACAAGAAAAAAGAAAAGAAGTATCTCGCCTTCAGCCGCAATTTTATGGAGCTCAATGCCATGCTGACCCGTAAATACGGCGCTGCTAAAACGGAATACACCGTTGACGGCGCGGTTTCGGGTTACCAGTGGAGCACCGGCACATTCGGGCGCCAGTCCGTCGTTCTTTTCGAGAATCGTTCGCTGTCCCGCAACGACACCGTGCTCAGCTACGAGGACGCCAGCCGCAAGTAAGGATTTCGGTGCCTCCGTGCAGATTTTTCCCGAAAGCAAGTTTGACGTTATCGTCGTCGGCGGCGGCCATGCCGGCTGTGAAGCGGCCCTCGCCGCGGCGCGCATGGGCGCGCAGACTTTGATGATCGTGCAGGATGTGGATCACGTCGCCCATATGCCCTGCAATCCTTCCATCGGCGGTCCGGCCAAAGGCCATCTGGTGCGCGAAATTTCGGCGCTGGGCGGCGTTCAGGCCCGAGCCGCCGACGCCGCCGCGATGATGATGCGCTGGCTCAACACCTCGAAGGGGCCGGCTGTGCGCGCTTTGCGCGCGCAGTGCGACCTGCACGATTACCACGATTATTATCTGCGGGAGTTGGTGAATTGCCCGAATCTGCGCGTCTTCCAGGACCAGGTCGACGCGCTGTGGGTTGAAAACGACCGGCTCAAGGGCGTGAAGACGCGCTTTCAGCTGAGCTTCGAGGCGCCGCGCGTGATCCTGACGACCGGCACGCATCTGGGCGGTCGCGTCCACGTCGGCCTGGTGAATTTCGCCTCGGGGCCGATGGGGCAGCAGCCTGCCGTCGGGCTTTCCCAATCGATGGCGGAGTTGGGTATCGCCATGCAGCGCCTCAAGACAGGCACGACGCCGCGCCTGTACCGCGACAGCATCGACTGGAGCCATATCGAGCTTCAGGAAGGCGAGACGTGTCCCGTCGGATTCGACTTCTGGGACGAAAAGAAAGTCCGCCGCGAGATCAGCTGCGGCATGATCCGCACCAACGCCCGCACGCACCGCATCATCAAGGACAATCTCGACCGTTCGCCGATCGTCCACGGCGAGATCACCGGCGTGGGGCCGCGTTACTGCCCTTCGATCGAGTCGAAGGTGATGGCTTTTCCCGAGAAGGACAGCCATCCCATTTTTCTCGAGCCGGTGGCGCGCGGCAGCGTCGAGATCTACGTGCAGAACTTCTCCACCAGCCTGCCCTTCGACGTGCAGATCGCCATGACCCATACGCTGCCGGGCTGCGAACGCGCCGTGATCCTGCGCCCCGGCTACGCGATCGAGTACGACGCCATCGATCCGCAGCAGCTTTCGCTGTCGCTTGAGATGAAGTGTCTCCCCGGCCTGTTCTGCGCCGGCCAGATCAACGGCACCTCCGGTTACGAAGAGGCGGCTTCGCAGGGGCTGTTGGCGGGCGTCAACGCCGTGCTGTCGCTGCGCGGCGAAGAACCGCTGGTGTTGAGGCGCCATCAGGCCTATCTCGGCGTGCTCGTGGACGACCTGGTCACCAAAGGCACCCGCGAACCGTACCGCATGCTCACAAGTCGGTGCGAACATCGTCTGCTGTTGCGTCACGACAACGCCGACCGCCGTCTCGCCCCGATCGGGCGCTGTCTCGGCCTTCTGAGCGACGAAAAGTGGCGCCTGCTTTGCGAGCGCTGGGAACGCGAGGATCGCGAGGTCGAAACTCTGGGACGCGTTCACGTCGCTCCGGCGCCGGCCAATGCGGTGCTGGCGGAAGAAAAACTGCGGCCGTTGGAGCGCGGCATGACCGCCGCCGAGCTGCTGCGCCATCCCGAGGTGAACTACGAGCTGCTGCGCCGTATCGTTCCCGATGGGCGCCTCCAAGGCGAAGAAGCCACCAACGTCGAGACCGCGGTCAAATATCGGGGCTATATTGCCCGCCAGCAGGCAGCGGTGGATAAGATGCTCCACCTTGAAAGCATGAAGATCCCCGTCGGTTTCGACTACGGTGAGCTTCGGGGACTCTTGGCCGAAAGCCGCGAAAAGCTCGAACGCATCCGTCCGATGACGCTGGGGCAAGCCAGCCGCATTTCCGGCGTCACTCCCACCGATCTTCAGCATCTGGCCCTCTATCTGAGCGAGCGCGCTCGTCGTCGCGAATAGCGGCTGAAAATTCCGGAATGTTCCACGGCGGATCAATGTTCCACGTGGAACATTTTTCAAAAACACTTGTGGAGACAGGTTTTGTGAAACATGTCATTTTTCTCCGTTTATTGTGAAAGGGAGTGAGACTATGGCGAAGGATCGGGCATTCGGCCCAAGGGCGGTCGGTTCCGTGATCGCCCATAACCTGCCGTCGGCTTTTCAGGTCGCTTTTAAGCTGGCCGACATGGAACGCCAGTGGCTCACGATCGTTGGCCCGCAGCTCTTCGCTTCGACCCGTCCGGACCGCCTCGAACGCGGCGAACTGATCGTCGCCTGCGAGTCGCCGGCCGCGGCGCAGATGATTAAATTGAGCGCCGGCACGCTGTTGCGCCGCGTGAAAAAGTTGACCGGCCTCGAACTGCCGGGCGTCCGCGCCGTCGTGTCGCGCCTTGAGCGCCCTCGCAAAAGGGCGTCCGCGCCGCCGCGCCGGCTTCAGGTTTCGCCGGAAATGGTCGAGGAGGCCTTGAACCGGGTAAAAGCGACCGTCAAGGATCCCGATACGGCATTGTCTCTGGCCCGTGTGGAGGCTGCGGCGCGGGCGCGCTGGGGCGATGGGCGCAAGAACGAAGTTTGAATTCTGATATTTTTGATTCATGCTCTCTCAAAGTGCCGCAAGGTCCGATTTTTGTAATGAAGAAATGATATGGGGCGTTTCGTGCGGTAAAACTTCTAGCTTATCCACAAACGGAGGTGCATAATTTGTGAATAACTTGCACGCGGAAATGCGCCTCTCGAAGCGCATGGCCCAACTTGGCCTTTGTTCCCGGCGCGAAGCCGACGAATATATTTCGCGCGGATTCGTCAACGTCAACGGAGTTCCCGCCGTGCTCGGGCAGAAAGTGACGGAGCGCGATCGTATCGAAATGGACCGCGCCGCCGAACGGAATCAGAGCCGCCGCGTCACGGTCCTGCTGCACAAGCCGTTGGGATATGTTTCCGGCCAGGCCGAAGACGGCTACCGTCCCGCCCGCGTGCTGATCCGCTCGGAAAACCGCTGGAGCCGCGATTCGTCGCCGCTGCGTTTCGACTTCCGTCAATTGCAGAACCTCGTTCCGGCCGGGCGGCTCGACGTCAATTCCACTGGATTGCTTGTGCTCACTCAGGACGGGCGCGTGGCGCGGCGCCTCATCGGCGAAGACAGCCTTGTGGAAAAGGAATATCTCGTGCGCGTGGCCGGAAGCCTCAGCGAACGCGGCCTGGCGCTGCTCAACCACGGCCTCAGCCTCGACGGCGAAGAGCTTTTGCCGGCGCAGGTACGGTGGCAGAACGACGATCAGCTGCGCTTCGTCCTCCATCAGGGAAAAAAGCGCCAGATCCGCCGCATGTGCGCCCTTGTCGGCCTCGAAGTGCTGGCGCTCAAACGCGTGCGCGTCGGTTCGGTGCGCTTGGGAGCGCTGCCGTCAGGCCAGTGGCGCTATCTGCTTCCCGAAGAGGCTTTTTAGGGGAGAGCAAACTGTTAGTCTGTCAATAGCCAATAAAAATGTCACCATAACTGCTCATTAAAAAAGTCACCCCCTCACACTCTCATCACAGCAAGACACCTCGAAAGAACTCCCCATCGTGCCGCCATAACAACGTCTACGCGAACGTACA
>NZ_RAWT01000024.1:0-35116 GCF_003612005.1 Pyramidobacter sp. CG50-2 | reverse complement strand
AACGAAGGCCTTCGCTTCGCCATCCGCGAAGGCGGCCACACCGTCGGCGCCGGCGTCGTCTCCCAGATCCTCGAGTAAGCGGAGGCCGTGTCGTGTCCAAAAAAATCAGAATTCGTCTCAAAGCGTTCGATCACCGCGTACTCGATACCTCCGCCGCCCAAATCGCTGAAACCGCGGCTCGCAGCGGCGCCAAGGTCGCCGGTCCGATCCCGCTTCCTACGGAGATCAACAAGTTCTGCATCCTCACATCACCTCATGTCAATAAGGATGCCCGCGAGCACTATGAAATGAGAACCCACAAGCGTCTCATCGACATTTTCGATCCGACGCAGAAGACGATGGAAGCATTGATGCAGCTGAATCTTCCCTCTGGTGTCGATATCCAGATCAAGCTCTAACCGAGCGGGAAGCTCTGAGCCAATAAAGCTGAATCTCCCTCGCTGGAGGGAGCTCTGAGCAAAGGAGAGTGTATTGTAGTATGAGTCTTGGTATTCTTGGACAGAAGCTGGGGATGACCCGCGTATTTAACGAAGCGGGGCAGTCCGTTCCGGTGACCGTTATCGCTGCTGGCCCTTGCCCTGTGGTCGATGTCCGTACCCCTGAGAAAAACGGTTACAGTGCCGTTCTTCTCGGTTTGGGCGAACGTAAGCCTCACAAGGTCACGAAGCCGCTTCAGGGTATGTATGACCGCTGCGGTGTAAAGCCCTGTCGTTGGCTGCGTGAATTCCGTATTGAGAATTCCGCCGAGTATAAAGCTGGTCAGATTGTCGACGTGGCCGTCTTTGCCGAGGGCGAGACGGTCAGCGTCACTGGCACCAGCAAGGGGAAAGGATTCGCGGGCGTTATGAAGCGCTGGAACTTTGGTGGTCTTCAGGCGAGTCATGGCGTGTCCGTGTCGCATCGTAAGCCGGCCTCAAGCGGCGCCAGCAGCTATCCGAGCCATATTTTCAAGGGCAAGACGATGCCCGGACATCTCGGCAACGAGCGCGTCACCATCAAGAATCTGACCGTCGTCGCAGTTGATAAGGAGAACAACCTCCTTCTCATCAAGGGTGCGGTTCCTGGCGCCAAAAACGGCCTCGTCCTGATTCACAAGCAGGACTAGGCTGAAGGAGGATCAACGAAATGCCTGTTATCAAGATTATGAATATCAGCGGAGAAATCGTTGGGGAGAAGACGCTCTCGGACGAAGTCTTCGGCGCTTCTGTTCATGTTTCTGCGATGCATCAGGTTGTAGTGGCTCAGTTGGCTCATGCCAGACAAGGGACAGCCAGCACCAAGATGCGTGGCGAAGTTCGCGGCGGCGGCAAGAAGCCATGGAAACAGAAACATACCGGGCGCGCGCGCGCGGGCAGCAGCCGTTCGCCTCTCTGGGTCGGCGGCGGCGTGGTTCACGGGCCCAAACCCCGTTCCTACAGCCTGAAAGTCAATAAGAAGGTCCGCGCCCTGGCGATGCGCAGTGCTCTTTCGATGCGGGTGATCGAGCAGTCGCTTTGTGCGGTGGAGAACTTTGGCTTTGAGGTCCCGTCCACGAAGAAGATGAAAGGTTTCATCGATTCTCTGAAGGCCAAAAAGGTCCTGTTCCTGCTTGACCAGAGAGATGAAAATGTTGTCAGATCCGCCAGCAACATCCCCGGCGCCAAGGTCCTTCATGTTGACAGCATCAACGTGCTTGACCTGGTTCATCATGATCATGTCGTAGCCACGCCGGCGGTTCTCGAAAAGCTTGAGGAGGTGTACGCTCGATGAATCTTGTAGCTCATGACATCATCATCCGTCCTGTGGTTACCGAGAAGAGCAGCCGCTTGATGGAAATGAACAAGTACACCTTCGAAGTTCATCCTATGGCCAATAAGATTGAGATTCGCAAGGCTGTCGAGGTTGTCTTCAAGGTTAAGGTCAAGAGCGTCCATACGGTGAAGGTCCATTCCAAGCCCAAGCGCATGGGAGCTTTTCTTGGCAAGAGCCGCGCGTGGAAAAAGGCCATCATCACGTTAGCCGAGGGAGAGCGCATCCAGTTCTTCGAAGGCGCTGGCGCCTAGCGATTGGAGGAAATCTGAAAATGGCAATCAAGGAATTCAATCCCTACACCGCCAGTAGACGTCATATGACGGTTCTAAGCCGTGAGGACATCACGAAGCAGAAGCCTGAGCGCTCTCTGCTTGCCGGCAGAAAGAAGAGGACGGGCGGCCGCAACAATTACGGGCGCAGGACTATGCGTTTCATCGGTGGTGGTCACATCCGCCGCCTGCGCATCGTCGATTTCAAGCGCGATAAGATTGGCGTCCCCGGTCGCGTTGCGGCGATCGAATATGATCCCAACCGTTCTGCGCGTCTGGCGTTGATTTTCTACGTCGACGGCGAAAAACGCTACATCCTCTGCCCTGACCAGCTTCATGTCGGCGATATGATCATGGCGGGGCCCGAGGCGGATATCCGCCCCGGCAACGCTAAGAAGTTCAAAAACATTCCTGACGGCACGTTGGTTCACAACATCGAGCTCGAACCCGGTCGCGGCGCCAAGTTGGTCCGTTCCGCCGGCGTCAGCGCTCAGCTGATGGCCAGAGAAGGCAAGTTCGCATTTGTGCGCATGCCCAGTGGCGAACTTCGCAAGTTCCTGCTTGAGTGCACCGCTACTATTGGCGTGGTTGGCAACGGCGAACACGAAAACGTCTCGTTGGGCAAGGCCGGCAAGACTCGCTGGCTGGGACGCAAGGGACGCATCCGCGCTATGATTCAAAACCCTGTCGACCACCCCATGGGCGGCGGAGAGGGCACCACGAAATCGCATCATCACCCCTGTTCGCCTTGGGGCACCCCTGCGAAGGGCTATCGTACTCGTGCGCGTAAGCCTTCTGACAAGTTCATTGTCAGACGTCGTTACGCCAAGTAGTAGGGTAAGGAGGACAAAATATGGCACGTTCTGCTAAAAAAGGACCCTACGTCGAGGCGAGGCTCCTCAAGAGGGTCGAGGAACTGAACGGAAGCGGCACGAAAAAGGTTCTCAAGACCTGGTCGCGCGCTTCCATGATCGTTCCGCCTATGGTTGGTCATACAATCGCTGTTCATAATGGCCGTACCCATGTTCCGGTCTATATCAGCGAGAACATGATCGGTCATAAGTTGGGTGAATTCGCGCTGACCCGTCGTTTTACCGGCCACAGCGGTCAGGAGCGTTCGATTCCGACCGCGGCGGCAGCGCCGAAGGCTAAGTAAAGGGGGACATTGACGTGCAGGCTTATGCAGTTGCCAAGGCGGTTCGTATTTCGCCTTATAAAGTTCGTCAGGTACTGCCTTTGATTCGTGGCAAAAAAGTTGGAGATGCCATGATGGTTCTCCGTTATACCCCGAAGAAAGCTGCCCGACTTGTGGAAAAGGTGCTGAAGAGCGCCGTCGCTAATGCTGAGTTCAACTTTGGCATGGATGTTGAGAAGCTGAAGGTTGTCGAGGCCAAAGCCGATCAGGGCCCCAGCATGAAACGTTTTCGTCCCGCGTCTATGGGGCGGGCTCATGCGTATGTGCATCGTACCAGTCACATCACTGTGACGGTCGCCGAGTAAGGGGGAAAGGACTTATGGGTCAGAAAGTTCATCCGATCGGTTATCGTATCGGCGTGATCCGCGACTGGGAATCCAAGTGGTATGCGGTTGGTAAAAATTATGTGAAGAATCTTCACGAGGATATCAAGCTGCGCACCTGGATCAAGAATCGCTGGGAAGGCGCCGGCATTTCTCGCGTCGAGATTGAGCGCGTGGGCAAAGTAATTCGCTTCACGCTATGGACGGCTCGTCCTGGTGTGGTGATCGGCAAACAGGGCGCCGAGCTGACGAAAGTGAAAGACGAGCTCCAGGCTTTGACCGGCACCCGCGTGATGCTGAACGTTCAGGAGATCAAAAACCCCGACGTCGACGCGCAGCTTGTGGCCGAAGGTATCGCCTCCGCGCTGGAGCGCCGCGTCAGCTTCCGCCGCGCCATGAAGCAGGCCATGTTCCGTACCATGAAGGCTGGCGGTCTGGGCATCAAGATTCAATGTTCGGGACGTCTTGGCGGAGCGGAAATTGCCCGCACGGAGTGGTATAACGATGGGCGCCTTCCTCTTTCCACGCTCCGTGCTGACGTGGACTACAGTTGCGTCAAGGCCGTGACCATGTATGGCGCTATTGGTGTGAAGTGCTGGATCTACCGTGATGAGAAAGCCTTGAACACGGCAGCTCCTCGTCCAGTCCGCAGCAGAGCGAACAAAAGGGAAGGAGGCCGGGCCTAAATGTTGATGCCGAAGAGAACAAAGTTCCGTAAGCCTCATCGCGACTGCCTTGTGGGTGAAGCGAAAGGCGGGGCTTACGTGGCTTTTGGCGAGTTCGGCGTGCAGGCGATGGAATGCGCCTACATTACTGCCCGCCAGATCGAAGCGACCCGCGTTGCCATCAACCGTAAGATGCGCAAGGGCGGCAAGTTGTGGATCCGCATCTTCCCCGACGTGCCTTATACGAAGAAGCCTCTTGAAACCCGAATGGGAAAGGGAAAGGGCGCTCCGGAGTTCTGGGTATCCGCCGTTCGTAAAGGCCGCATCATGTTTGAGCTTGGCGGGATTCCCCGTGAAATCGCTGAGGAAGCGTTCCGCACGGCCTCTCACAAGCTTCCTATCAAGGTGCGGCTTGTGACCCGCGACAGTTTGGATGGTGAATAGTAATGGACGCCAAAAGTCTGCGTGAAATGACCGTTGAAGAGCTTATGAACAAGCACGACCAGTTCAAGGAAGAGCTGTTTAACCTGCGCTTCCAGAATGCTGTTGGTCAGTTGAAGAACACCAGCAGGATCAAAGAGGTCAAAAAGACCATCGCGAGAGTCCTTACCATTGTTCACGAAAAGGAACAGGGACTGAACGTGAACGCCGGAAGGAGGTAAGGCACAATGGAAGCTAAAACCCCTCATCGTAAGATGAAGATCGGAATCGTTGTCAGCGACAAGATGGAGAAGACGATTTCCGTCCGTGTGACCCGGCATGCCATGCACCCCGTGTACGGCAAGCGCATCATCAAGTCCAAGAAGTTCCTTGTGCACGATGCTGAGAACGCCTGCCGCATGGGCGACAGAGTCCAGTTTGCCGAAACTCGTCCTATGAGCAAGAACAAGCGCTGGACCCTCGTCAAGATCATTGAGAGAGCCCCCATCCTGGGCGGATCTGTCGAGGAGGATGTTTAACCGATGATTCAGTTAAATACAGTGCTTAACGTTGCTGACAACACGGGCGCGAAGCGCGTCAAGTGCATTCAAGTGCTCGGCGGCAGCCGACGCCGTTTCGGCTCGCTGGGCGATATCATTGTCTGCGCCGTAAAGGAAGCCATCCCCAACAGCAATGTTGCCAAGGGCAGCGTCGTCAAGGCTGTGATCGTTCGTACCAAAAAAGAGCGCCGTCGTGCGGATGGTTCCTACGTGCGCTTTGACGATAACGCCGCGGTTCTGATCGACGGCAACGGCGATCCGAGAGGAACTCGTATTTTTGGCCCAGTCGCCCGTGAGCTTCGCGCGAAGAAGTACATGCGCATCATCTCGCTGGCGCCCGAAGTTGTATAGGAGGCCTGCGTGATGAGCAAAATGCGTTTGAAGAAGGGTGACCGCGTCAGAGTCATCTCCGGTAAGGACAAGGGCAAGGAAGGCAAGATTCTTGTTTCCTTCCCCGCGGAAAACAAGGTTATCGTCGAAGGCGTAAGCGTTGCCTCGCGTCACAGCAAGCCCACTCAGGCCAATCCGCAGGGCGGCATCGTCAAGAAGGAGACGCCGATCTATGCCTCCAAGGTCATGCTGATTTGCCCCAACACCGGTAAACCCACCCGCGTTGGTCACGCTTTCCTGGAAGACGGCCGCAAAGTGCGCGTGGCCAAGGTTTCCGGCGAAATTGTCGACCAGCTCAAGTAGTGGAGGAGGCAAATCATGACCGTACGCGTGCTGGAAAAGTACAAGAGCGAAGTCGTGCCTGCGCTTCAGGCTCAGTTCGCTTATAAAAATCCCATGATGATGCCTAAGATCGTCAAGGTCGTCATCAATATCGGCGTTGGCGACGCCAAGAGCGACAGCAAGTTTATCGATGCCGCCGCCGCCGAGCTTGCCACGATCAGCGGACAGCGTCCGATGATCAAGAAGTCGAAGAAGTCCATCGCGAACTTCAAACTTCGCGAAGGTTCTCCCGTCGGCTGCAGCGTGACGCTTCGCGGCGTGCGCATGTGGGAGTTTCTCGACCGTCTGCTGAATCTCACGCTTGCTCGCATCAAGGACTTTCAGGGCGTGTCGAGAACGTCCTTCGACGGACGCGGCAACTACAACCTCGGCCTCAGGGACCAGCTGATTTTCCCCGAGATCGATTACGACAAAGTTGTCAAGCTTCGCGGTATGAACGTTACCATCGTGACGACTGCGAACACCGACGAAGAGGCTTTTGTCATGCTCGAGAAGCTTGGCATGCCTTTTGCGCACGCTGAATAGGAGGGGTTGAGATGGCGAGAAAAGCTCTGAAGAACAAAGCTGCGCTGACCCCGAAGTTTTCGACCCGCGGCTACAACAGATGCCCGATCTGTGGCCGTATGCACGGTTACATGAGAGATTTCGACATGTGCCGCTGCTGCTTCCGCAATCTTGCCCGCGAAGGCAAGATCCCTGGAATTGTCAAGTCGAGCTGGTAAATTACCGCTCTGAGAAAGGGGAACTTTCATGTACGTTAACGATCCGATTGCGGATATGCTCACGAGAATTCGCAACGCGAACATGGTCTACCATGAGAGCGTCGATATCCCGATCAGCAAGATGAAGCTGGGGATTGCGAAGATCCTGAAAAGTGAAGGTTACATCCGCAACTACAAGGTCCTCAACGACCCCAAAAAGCCCGCGGGCACCATTAAGGTCTTTATGAACTATGGTCCCAACCGCGAACGCGTCGTACAGGGCCTTCGCCGCATGAGTAAGCCCGGCCGCCGTGTCTATGTCGGCAAAGATAAACTGCCCAAAGTCATGGGAGGCTTGGGAATTGCCATTATTTCCACTTCCCAGGGTCTGAAGACTGACGCCGAGGCCAGGCTGCTTGGGCTCGGTGGAGAAGTCGTCTGCTATGTCTGGTAAGGCGAGGGATTAACATGTCAAGATTAGGACGTAAACCCGTCACGGTCCCGCAGGGTACCAGCGTAGAAGTCAAGGAAGACAGAATCGTTGTCAAGGGCAAGAACGGCCAGTTGTCCATGCCTCTTGTGGAGAACATCTCCGTCGAAGTCAAGGACGGCGCCGTTCACGTAGCCCGCGCCAACGAGGAGAAGCCCACCAAGGCCGCGCACGGCATGGTGCGCGCCATGATCAACAACATGGTTATCGGCGTCACCGAGGGGTACACCAAGACTCTCGAAATCGAGGGCGTTGGCTATCGCGCCGCCATGAAAGGCAAGAACCTCGGTCTGAGCCTGGGTTTTTCCCATCCGCTTGAAGTGGTTCCTCCCGAGGGAATCACCTTTGCCGTGGAAGGCGCGACCAAGATTTTCGTCAAGGGCATCGACAAACAAGTTGTTGGCCAGATCGCTGCGATCATTCGCGGATATCGCGCTCCCGAACCTTACAAGGGCAAGGGCATTCACTATCTCGGCGAGCACATCCTGCGCAAGGCCGGCAAGACCGCTACTAAGTAAGACGAGGTGAGCCGATATGATTAAGACCAAGAGCAGAAATGAAATGCGTCTCCTTCGGCACAGCCGTCTTCGCAAGAGCGTTTCCGGCACCGCTGAGAGACCGAGACTGTCTGTTTTCCGCAGCCTGAAAGACATCTACGTTCAGGTGATCGACGACACCGTCGGTCATACGCTGATCTCCGTATCCACAAAGGAAAAGGTCGTGGCGCAGAGCCTTGAGTGCGGCCATTGCACGGTAGCCGCTGCCAAGGTTGTGGGCAAGCTTGTTGCGGAGCGTGCGAAGGAAAAAGGTATCACCGAGGTCGTCTTCGATCGCGGTGGCCACGTGTATCACGGCCGCGTTCAGGCGATCGCCGACGCCGCTCGTGAAGCCGGTTTGAAGCTCTAAGGAGGAATTTCAATGACCGAAAAACAGTCTGCGAGCGGTACCGAGCTGAACGAGCGCGTTGTCTTTATCAACCGTGTCAGCAAGACCGTCAAGGGCGGCAAGAGATTTCGTTTCAGCATCCTTCTTGCCGTCGGCGACGGTGAAGGCAACGTGGGCATCGGCATGGGCAAGGCTCGCGAAATTTCCGAAGCTGTCCGCAAGGGCATGGAAGACGCGAAGAAAGACATGATCCCTGTGAAGCGCAACGGCAAGACCATTCCTCAT
This sequence comes from Pyramidobacter sp. CG50-2, assembly GCF_003612005.1. Classification (NCBI taxonomy): domain Bacteria; kingdom Thermotogati; phylum Synergistota; class Synergistia; order Synergistales; family Dethiosulfovibrionaceae; genus Pyramidobacter; species Pyramidobacter sp. CG50-2. Next base: position 26,800 of record NZ_RAWT01000024.1, on the reverse strand, counting down.
CCGGTGATGGGACGCTATGGCTCGGCGGCCGTTATGCTCCGCCCCGCCGCTGACGGTACCGGAGTTATCGCCGGCAGCGTCGTGCGCGCCATCATGGAGCTGGGCGGGATCAAGGACGTTATGACCAAGGTCGTCGGACACACCAGCAACCCCGTTAACGTCGCCCGCGCCACTCTGGCTGCCGTCGCTTCGCTGCGCACTCGTGACGAGATCATGGCTCTGCGCGGCAAGAAAAAGACGGAGAACGCTTAGGAGGTAAGGGATCATGGCTAAACTTCGTATTGTCTGGAAGAGGAGCGATATCGGCCGTCCTGAGCGTCAGTCGCGCACGATCAAGGCGCTGGGATTCCATAAGCTGAACTCGGTCGTCATTCACGAGGATACGCCCCAGATCCGCGGCATGGTTCGCGCGGTGGCTCACCTTGTCGAGTGCTCTGAAGTGAACGAGGAAGGGGGCAAAACCAATGAATCTGAGTGATCTGCGTCCGGCCGAAGGTGCCAAGCACAAAGCGAAGCGCGTTGGCTGCGGCATCGGCAGCGGCAACGGCAAAACTGCCGGAAGAGGCACCAAGGGGTACGGCTCCCGTGCCGGCAGCGCTATCCGTCCCGGTTTTGAGGGCGGCCAGATGCCTTTGGTTCGCCGTACGCCCAAGCGCGGTTTCAACAATTACAATTTTGCTAAGGTATATCAGATCGCCAATCTGGGCGACATTGCCGAGATCTTCAAAGAAGGCGCTGTCATCACGGTGAACGAGCTCTTTGCGTACGGCTTGGTCCGCAATATGGATACGCCCGTCAAGATCCTTGGCGATGGCGAGCTTGACAAACCGCTGACGATCAAGGCAGAAGCCTTCAGCAAGTCTGCTGCTCAGAAGATTGCAGCTGCAGGCGGAACTGCTGAGGTGATTTAAAGTGGCTGATACCTTCCGCGACGTATTCAAACTTCCGGATCTCAAAAGGCGCATTCTCTTCACCTTGGGAATGCTGTTTGTTTTCCGCCTGGGCGCTCACATTCCTACGCCGGGCATCAACTCGGCGGCGATGTCGCAGCTTTTTGAAGGAAGTGGCGTTCTCGGTTTCCTTGACCTGTTTGCCGGTGGTGCGCTGAGAAGGTTCAGTCTTTTCTCGCTTGGTGTGGCGCCTTACATCAACGCGAGCATTGTTTTGCAGTTGGCCGCTGTCATTTTCCCCACGCTTGAGCGTCTTCAGAAAGAAGGTCCGCAGGGGCAGAAGAAAATGACGCAGTATACGAGGTACGGAGCGATCTTCTTCGCGTTTGTGCAGGCGGTCGGCATGGCCATGTGGCTGCGCCGCGCCGGGGTTCTTGCTGCGTCGGGACTTGATTTCTTTGTCGCTGTCATTACGGCGGTGACGGGATCGGTGGCCGTGATGTGGCTTGGCGAAGAAATGACCGATCACGGCATCGGCAACGGCATTTCCCTGCTGATCTTTGCCGGTATCGTTGCCCGTCTTCCCGAGGCTGTGATCCAGACGCTTTCGATGGTCAGCTCCGGTGAAATGAACGTGGTCACGCTGATTCTGGCGCTCGCCGTCATGGTCGCTGTTCTGGCGGGCGCGGTGCTCCTTGAACAGGGGCAGCGGCGTCTTCCCGTTCAGTACGCGAAGCGCGTCGTCGGCAACCGCGTCTACGGCGGACAGAGCAGCTTTATTCCGCTGCGTGTCAACATGGGCGGCGTCATGCCGATCATCTTTGCCTCGTCGCTGCTGATTTTCCCTTCGACGGTGCTTCGCCTTTTCCACGGCACAGAGCGGCTGGCGAATTATTTCGCGCCCGGCAGTTGGCTTTACACGGTCCTGTATGTAGTGCTGATCGTCTTCTTCAGTTTCTTCTACACGGCCATGGTCTTCAATCCGAGCGACATCGCGGACAACATGAAGAAAAACGGCGGCTTCATTCTCGGAATCCGTCCGGGCAAGCCTACGTCAGACTACATCGAAAAGATCGCCTCCCGCATCACGCTGGTGGGGTCGGTCTTTCTCGTCGTGGTCGCTCTTGTCCCCGATCTTCTGACCAACGTGTTCGGCATCACGAGTTTTTACTTTGGCGGAACGTCCGTCCTGATCATCGTGGGGGTGGCGCTGGAGATCGTCGAGCAGGTCAACAGTCAGCTTTTGATGCGCAACTATGAGGGCGTCCTCAAGCGTGCCAAGAGCGGCCGGGGATTGCTTCGCTTCTAGGGAGGACGGGAGATGAGGATTATTCTTGTCGGACCTCCCGGCGCAGGCAAAGGCACTCAGGCTGAGAAGATTGTCGCGAAGTACGGTGTCGCCCACATCTCCACGGGCGACATCCTTCGCGCCAACGTCACGGCTGGCACGGAGCTTGGCAGAAAAGCCAAGTCCTTCATGGACGCCGGCGCTCTTGTGCCTGACGACGTGATCGTCGGCATGATGCGCGGCCGACTCGCTGAAGACGACTGTCGGAAAGGATTCATCCTCGACGGTTTCCCCCGCACCGTTCCTCAGGCCGAAGCGCTGACGGCGCTTCTGGCGGAGATGGGGATCGAGCTTGACGGTGTGATCCTTCTCGACGTGGACGACGAAACGGTCGTCGAACGTTTGTGCGGACGCCGCATGTGCAAGAAGTGCGGCCGGATCTTCCATGTCTCTTTCAAGCCTTCTGCGAAGGGAGACCGCTGCGATTCATGCGACGGCGAGCTCTACCAGAGGGACGACGACAGGGAAGAAGTGATCCGTCAGCGTCTGGCCGTGTATCATGATCAGACGGCTCCTCTTGTCGATTATTACGGCAAGGCGGGGCTTCTGCTCAGAATCGACGCTGCCGAAGCCGGAGACCAGGTTTTAAGCCGTATCGAAGCCATGCTTGAGAGGCGTGCATGATCTCTCTCAAGTCCGTTGGCGATATTGAGAAGATGCGCCATGCCGGTGCGATTCTTGCCGATCTTCTGATGAACTTGAAGGGGATCGTCAAACCCGGCATGACGACGGCCGATATTGATCGATATGCCGAAGACTTTATCAGGAAGAACGGCGCCGTTCCTTCCGAAAAGGGGTACGCGGTGCCGGGGATTTCTGAGCCTTATCCTGCTTCGGTCTGCACGTCGGTCAACGACGAAGTGGTCCATGGGATCCCCAGCGACAAACGGATCCTTGAGGACGGCGACATTGTCAGTGTCGATGTCATGGCCTGTTATCAGGGCCTCCACGCTGATGCGTGCTACACCTACGCGGTGGGCGACATTTCGCCGCAGAGGCAGGCGCTGCTTGACGTAACACGGGAAAGTCTGGATCGCGCGATCGCCAAGGTGAAAGCCGGAGCGACTCTCGGAGACATCGGAAACGCTGTGGAGTCTTTTGTGATTCCCAAAGGTTATGGCATAGTGCGGGAATATGCAGGACACGGAATTGGGCGTCATCCCCATGAGGCCCCGTCGGTCTTGAACTACGGTGAGCCCGGCACGGGAGTAACTCTTTTGAAGGGGATGACGATCGCCATCGAACCCATGATCATGTGCGGCGGCGAGACCCTGAAAGATGGAACGGACGGTTGGCTTGTTTCGACAGCCGACGGTTCTGATGCGGCCCATTTCGAAAAAACCGTCCTCGTCACGACGGACGGAGCAGAAATCCTGACTCCCTGGCACTAACCGGGATCTTTGAGGAGGTTCGTAAGGTTCCATGGCTAACAAGGACGATGTGATCGAGGTCCACGGCGAAGTTGAAGAGCCCTTGCCCAACGCCATGTTTCGCGTCAGGCTTGAGACGGGCCAGGTGATTCTGGCTCATGTTTCGGGAAAAATGAGGATGCATTTCATCCGTATTCTTCCCGGCGACAAGGTGTTGTTGGAATTGTCGCCTTACGACCTGACCAGAGGGCGGATCACTTACCGCTACAAGTAGTCGATATGCTGCCTCTGCGGCTGTTTGCAGCCGGGAGCGGAATGTCCATGAGGAGTGTGCAAACTATGAAGGTTAGATCATCTGTTAAACCCATTTGTGAGTATTGCCGAGTGATCAAGCGCAATGGCGTCATCCGCGTCATCTGCAGCCGCGATCCTCGTCATAAACAGCGTCAGGGAGCTAGGAGGTAACCGGTATGGCTCGAATTGCAGGAGTTGATCTTCCCCGCGACAAGCGTGTTGAGATCGGCCTCACCTACATCTATGGCATCGGTCTGAGCACGGCTCGTGAGATTCTCAAGAAGACTGGCGTGAACCCGGATACGCGCGTCAAGGATCTCACCGAAGAAGAAGCCCAGCTGCTTCGTTCCGAAATCGTCAACAATCACAAGGTGGAGGGCGACCTTCGCCGTGAGGTGTCCATGAACATCAAGCGGTTGATGGACATCGGCTGTTATCGTGGTATCCGTCACCGCCTGGGGTTGCCCTGCCGCGGCCAGCGCACCAAGACGAATGCCCGCACGTGGAAGAACCGCAAAGGACGTTCACGTCCCGTTGCCGGTAAGAAGACCGCATAACCAAGGGAGGTAACGTTCGTGGCCAATCGCACACAGCGTAAGAAGGAAAAGAAGAATATCAGCTACGGAGTCGCTCATATCTTCTCGACGTTCAACAACACCATCGTGAGCATCACCGACAAGGGCGGCGCTCTGCTGGCGTGGGCGTCGGGCGGCAACGTCGGTTTCAAGGGCGCCCGCAAGTCCACTCCCTTCGCCGCGCAGGTCGCTTCTCAGCAGGCCGCCAAAACGGCTCAGGATCACGGCCTTCGCGAGATCGACGTGGTCGTCAAGGGCCCCGGTCCAGGCCGTGAGTCTGCCATCCGCGCGCTTCAGGCCGTCGGCCTGCAGGTCAACTCCATCAGGGACGAGACCCCCATCCCTCACAACGGATGCCGTCCTCCCAAAAGACGCCGCGTCTAATACTTGTATTTTGTCGTTAAAGCTGCGTAGAATCCGTCGTAGCCTCAATCGGCTATGGAGTTATAGGAAGGGTGTGGGGATCTTTGGAGATTATGCGGCCTGAGATTCAAGTTGAAGAGTGTTCCAGTACCGCCGCGCGGCTGGTTATTGGTCCGCTCGAACGCGGTTATGGTCAGACGATAGGTAACGCTCTCCGTCGTGTGCTGCTTTCTTCGATCAAAGGAGCGGCGATCAGTGCGGTTCGCGTTGAAGGCGCTCAGCACGAGTTTACGACGATCCCCGGCATGAAGGAAGACGTTATCGAGCTGCTGCTGAATCTCAAGCACGTGCCTGTCCGCTCCCATAGCGCCGAATACCGTACACTGAAGCTGGATGTGGAAGGCGGAAAGAAGGTTACGGCAGCCGATTTTCAGGAGGACAGCGACATCGAGTTCATAGATCCCGACGCGTACATCTGCACGCTGGCGGAAGGGCATTCGCTTTCGCTCGAAGTTTACATCGAGCAGGGCGTCGGCTACGCCACGGTGGATCGTCCGCGCCCGAGCTATTTACCGGTAGACGCTCTCATGATCGACGCCATCTATTCTCCGATCCTTCGCGTCAAGTACGAAGTTCAGAACGAACGCGTCGGCCAAAAGACGGACTATGAAAAAATCGTGATGAACGTCACCACGAATGGCGTCGTCGCTCCCGATATCGCCGTCGCCGAAGCGGCGAAACTGCTTCGCGAGTATTTCGACATCGTCATTCAGGAGCTTCGCAAGCTTCATCCCGCCGAGCTCGGACTGTTCGACGACGAAAGCGCGTCTCAGCCTTCCGGGAACAGTCAGGCTGGAGACGGCGCCGATAATCCGCCGGAGAATGCCCTGCTGAACAAACCGGTCAGGGAACTTGAACTTTCAATCAGAAGTGAAAACTGCCTGCTTCGCGGTGGCATTCATACCATTGGCGATCTTGTCAGCCGCAGTAAGGATGACTTGCTGAAGATCCGCAACCTGGGCAAGATCTCTCTTCGCGAGATCGAAGAGAAGATGACCAAGTACGGTATCGTCCTCAGTGACGACAAGGCAAGCGCAGAGAACTCAAGCAAGGAGGACTAAGTCCCTATGAGACATGGAGTTGCCCAGAGAAAGCTCGGCCGCAACGGCAGCCACAGACGCGCGATGCTGGCCAATATGGTCGCGAGCCTGATCCTTGAAGGCAGCATCGAGACCACGGTGACCCGCGCGAAGGAAGTTCGCCGCGTCGCCGAGCGTTTGATCACGCGCGCCAAGGGCGGCACGCTGCACGATCGCCGCATCGTCATTTCGCGCATGAACTACAAGGAAGCCGTCATCAAACTGTTTGACGACGTCGCTCCCCGTTTTGCGGATCGTCCCGGCGGATACACCCGTATCGTCCGTACCCGTTTTCGCGTCGGCGACGCGTCGCCCATGGCGGTCATCTCGCTGGTTGACTAAAAACGCCGGAAAATGGAACAAACCAATATGATCTCCCTGAGGGGTGTTGGCTATTCTTACTCCGACACGGGAAGGCCCGCGCTTGAGAACGTCAGTTTCGAAGTGCGGCAGGGCGAGTGGATCGCCCTGGTCGGCAGCAATGGCTCTGGGAAGTCCACGCTGGCCAAACACCTTAACGCCCTGCTCGTTCCGATGCAGGGCGCTTGTTTTATCTTGGGACGGGACTCCCGCGAGGAAGAAAATCTGTGGAAGATCCGCTCTTCCGTGTCGATGGTCTTTCAGAATCCCGAAAATCAGATCGTTTCCACGGTAGTGGAGGACGACGTGGCGTTTGGTCCGGAAAATCTCGGCCTGCCGGCGGCGGAGATCCGCCGCCGCGTGGACGAAGCCCTCAAAGTCTGCGGTCTTGCGGAGAAAGCCGGCAAGGCGGTCTACACGCTGTCCGGCGGGCAAAAGCAGCGTTTGGCCATTGCCGGCGCTCTGGCCATGGGCACGCAGTGTCTGGTGCTCGACGAGCCGACGGCGATGCTCGATCCCGAGGGGCGCCGGGAAGTGGGGACGCTGCTGCGCGAGCTGCATGGACGCGGCATCACGATCGTGCAGGTGACGCACCGCCTCGAAGAGGTGATCGGCGCCGATCGCGTGATCGTTCTCGATCAGGGGCGCTTCGCCTGGGAAGGCACGCCGGATCAGCTTTTCCGCCTGAAAGACATCGGCGCCCGCTGGGGACTGGAAGTGCCGCCCGTCGTGATTCTTCGGGAGCGGCTCGTCGCCGCCGGGCTGATAGTAAAAGATACTCCGCCGACGGCGGAGGGGATAGGAACGGCTTTATGTCTATCGTCGTCGAAAATTTAAGCCACATTTACCATGAAAACACTGCCCTCCAGACGGCAGCTCTGGAGGGTGTTTCGCTGTCGATCGAACGCGGTCACTGGACCTCGTTCATCGGCCATACGGGCAGCGGCAAGTCGACGCTGGCTCAGCACCTGAACGCGATCCTGCGCCCTACGTCGGGTTCGGTGACGGTGGACGGCGCGGCGATCCTGCCGGAGAAAAAACGGGAGAAGACCGATTTTCGCGAGATCCGCCGCAAGGTGGGGCTGATCTTCCAGTATCCCGAGCAGCAGCTTTTCGAGGAGACGGTGCGCGAGGAGCTGGCTTTTGCGCCGCGCAACTGGGGCGTGCCGGAGTCCCGGATCGGCGAGCTGACGGCGGGGGCGCTGCGCGCGGTGGAACTCGACGATTCTTATCTGGAGCGCAATCCTTTCGGCCTCTCCGGCGGCGAGAAGAGGCGCGTGGCGATCGCTTCGGTGCTGACCTGCGCGCCGGATTATCTGGTGCTCGACGAGCCGACGGCGGGACTGGACGAGCGCGGCCGGGCGGCGCTGCTGAAGCTGCTGGACCGTATCCACCGCGAGGGCACGGGGATCGTGCTGGTCACTCACGATCTGGAGATCGCCTTTTCGCGCAGCGACCGCATTCTCGTGCTCGACCACGGGCGCTGCGCCGGTCTGGGCACGGCGGACGAGATCGCGGTGCAGCTGTACCGGCGGCCGGTTTCGGGGCTGGTGCTGCCTGAAGTGATGCTGACGGCGCTGAAGCTGCGCGAGCGCGAACTGCGCGCGCCGCTGACCTGCGATGCCGAAAGGCTGGCGCAGGCGCTGATCCGCGAGAGGAGGCGGGGGCGTTGAAGTTTCTTGAGAACATGAGTTTCGGGCAGTACGTGCCCGCCCGTTCGTGGGTGCATCGCCTCGACCCGCGCGCCAAGGTGGGCGCGCTGGCACTGCTGCTGACGGGGATATTCATGGCGGGGCGCCCCTACGATTGGATCCTCTGGGCGGCGGTGCTGTGGCTCTGCGCGGCGCTGGCGCAGACGAACGTGGCGTTTTTGCTGCGTTCGATCCGCACGGTGCTGTTCCTGATCGTTTTCACGGCGCTGCTGAATCTGTTCTTCGCGTCGGGGGAGCCTCTGTGGCAGTGGGGGATCTTCCGCGTCAGCCGGGAAGGCGTCGAGCTGGCCTGGACGATGGCGCTGCGGCTGACGCTGCTGGTGCTGTTCGCCAATCTGCTGACGCTGACGACCAGTCCGATGGCGCTGTCCGACGGGCTGGAGAGTCTCTTTTCGCCGTTCAAGCGCTTCGGCTTTCCGGCGCACGAACTGGCGATGATGATGACGATCGCGCTGCGCTTCATCCCCACGCTGCTGAGCGAGACGGACCGCATCCTCAAAGCGCAGCTGGCCCGCGGCGCGGACCTTGACCGCGGTTCGGTCGTCAGGCGCATGAAGGCGTTCATCCCCGTGCTGGTGCCGCTGTTCGTGATCGTCTTTCAGCGCGCCGACGATCTGGCGGTGGCGATGGAAGCCCGCTGTTACCGCGGCGGCGAGGGGCGGACGCGCATGAAGCCGTTTCGCTGGCGGGCGGCCGACACGGCGGCGCTGGTTTTCTGCGCGCTGCTGATCGCCGGCCAGAAGCTGCTGAACTGGGTGGTCGGCTGATGCCGCGCTATTCCTGCGTGATCAGCTACGACGGCGGCAAGTTCTGCGGCTGGCAGACGCAGCCCAACGGCGCCACCGTTCAGGAGTCGCTGGAGCGGGTCCTGTCGCTGCTGAACGGTTCGCCGGTGAAGGCAACGGGCGCAGGGCGCACGGACGCCGGCGTGCACGCGCGCGGACAGACGGCTTCCTTCCTGATGGACCGGAGCTGGGAGCCGCGGCGGCTTTTGCTGGCGCTGAACGCGAATCTGCCCGAGGGCGCGGCGGTTGCGTCGGTACGGGAGCGCCCGTTCGAGTTCGACGCGCGGCGCGACGCGCTGTGGCGCGAATACGCCTTTTTCGTGTGGCGCGGTTCATTCTGCTATCCGATGATGAAGCCCTACGTGTGGTGGAAAAAAAAGGACGACTGGGATCATGATCTGATCCGCCGCGGCTGCGCGCTGCTGGAGGGACGGCACGATTTCAGCGCGTTCTGCCGGGCCGGCGACCTGCCGGAAAACGCGGTGCGGCGCATGCACTTCGTGCGCTATATTCGCCGCGGCCGGCTGTCGGTCTTCCGCATCCGCGGCGACGCTTTTTTGACCAACATGGTGCGGATCATGGTTGGCAATCTGGACGCCGTCGCTTCGGGACGCCGGCCGCTCTCGTGGCTGGCCGCGCTGCTGGATGGCGCGAGCCGCAGCGACTCGGCGATGACGGTGCCGCCGGACGGGTTGTTTTTCTGGAAGGTTGGCTACAAGGACTAAAATAGGGTACAATAGAACAGTTTTGGAGAATGTGTTCTGACCCCCGTACGATTCAAAAGCTGACCAACTTCAGAAGGGAGGCTCTTCCTAAAATGTTTTCCCTGGGCAACGACATCGGCATCGATCTCGGCACCGCCACGGTGCTTATCTATATGAAAGGCAAGGGCATCGTGCTGCGCGAGCCTTCGTGCGTGGCGGTCGATCAGGATACGGGGCGTATCCTGGCCGTCGGCTACGAGGCGAAAAACATGGTGGGGCGCACGCCGGGCAACGTAGTGTCGGTACGCCCGCTGCGCGACGGCGTGATCGCCGATTATTCGATGACGGAAGCGATGATGCGCTACTTCATGAGGAAGATCAACCGCGGCCTGCACCGCTATTTCCGCAGCCGCGTGATGATCTGCGTGCCGTCGGGCGCGACCGACGTGGAGCGCCGCGCCGTGCTCGAGGCGGCGGTGGAGGTGGGCGCCCGCGACGCCTATCTGATCGAGGAACCGATGGCTGCGGCCATCGGCGCCGACCTGCACGTGGAGGAATCGCGCGGCAAGATGGTGGTCGACATTGGCGGCGGCACCACGGACATCGCCGTGATCTCGCTGGGCGGCTGCGTTATCTCCAAATCGCTGCGCATCGGCGGCGACAAGCTCGACGAGTGCATCATGCGCTACCTGCGCAAGCAGTACAATCTGGCCATCGGCGAGCAGATGGCGGAGAACCTGAAGATCATGATCGGTTCCTGCCTGCCCGACGGCGAGGAGAACAACATGACGCTGAAAGGCCGCGACCTGGTTCAGGGGCTGCCCCGCCAGATCGAGATCAACAGCCGCAGCGTGTGCTCGGCCATCATCGAGCGCATCCAGGCCATCGTCGACGGCGTCAAGAACGTGCTGGAGATGACGCCGCCCGAACTTTCCGCCGACATTATCGACCAGGGCATCGTGCTCACCGGCGGCGGCGCGTTGCTGCGCGGCCTGCCCGAACTGATCAGCCGCAGCACCGGCATCAAGTGCGTCGTGGCCGATCGCCCCGCCGAGTGCGTGGCGCTGGGCACCGGATTGGCGCTGGCCAACATCGGCAAGCTTTCGGAGAAGGGGCAGGGCAGTTTTCTGTTCTCGGCCCGCCGTCAGCGAAAATGATCGAGACGACCTTGCCGGACGTTGAAGGGATCTCTTCAGGCCCCCGCAGAACCGCTCGGGAACTTCCCTGGTGGGCCTGCGGGGGCCTTCGTTTTGAATGTCTGGGGTGCGGCCGTTGCTGCCGAGGCGCTTCCGGCGGGATCTTCATGCGCCCCGTCGAGGAGCGGCGCATCGCCGCCGCGCTGAATCTGACGGCGGAACAGCTGCGTTCGCGCTTCGAGACGACGCGCTGGCGCTTTCCCAGCCTGAGAGAGACGGGCTGCGGCCGCTGCGTCATGAACGGCGACGACGGACGCTGCCGCGTTTACGCTTGCCGTCCCGTCGAGTGCCGCACCTGGCCGTTCTGGCCGGAGCTGCTCGAATCGCCGCAGGCCTGGCAGGCGGCGGCTCACCGCTGCCCCGGCATGGATTCCGGGCCGCTATGGAGCCCGCGACGCATCGCCGCCGTGCTGGCGGCTCATGAAAATTACGCGGAGAAACTCTCCCGCGAATGGAGAAAGGAGGCTCGCTGATGGAAGAAAGCCTGTGGGAGCTGCTCACTGAAGTCAACTGGAAAATGATCGCGCTGACGCTCCTGGCCGGCGGCGTGTTGTCGATCATCGGCGACCGCGTCGGCATGAAATTCGCCAAACGCCGCGTGACGCTGTTCAACCTGCGTCCGAAGTACACCTCGTCGATCCTGACCGCCTGCACGGGCATGCTGATCTCGCTGTGCGTCATCGCCATCCTGGCCGTCGTTTCCGAATCGGTGCGCACCAGCCTGTTCTCCATGCAGTTCATCCAACGCCAGATCGTCGATCTGACGCGGCAGCTGCAGGACAGCCGCAACGAACAGCAGATCTCTTCGCTGTTGATCGTCGAGGCGCAGCAGCAGCTCACCAGCAAGGAAAAAGAGCTGGACGACCTGCAGACCCGGGCCGACGCGCTGCGCAAGACCACGGAAGAGATGCAGGCCGAACGCGACCGTCTCACCCAAGAACGCGCCAGGCTCGAAGAGGACGTGAACCGGATCCGCACGACGCTGGGCAAACTTCAGGAAGGGCGTATCGTCGCCTTCTCCGACGAGCGCCTCGGGCAGGAAGTGATCCCCGAAGGCGTCGCCAGCGAGGCGGAAGCCCGCAGGTACCTGGACCGTCTCAACGAGCGCGTGCGCTTTGAAGTGGCCCGCCGTTCCGACGCCGTGCCTGCCTCGATCTCCCTCGAAGAGGATCCCGAGTCGCTGCAGAACGCCATGCAGCGCATCCTCGCCTATGACAGCCGCAAAGTCGTGCGCGCCATGGTGCCGCAGAACATCGCCGCTGGCGAGACGGTGCGCGTCGTCTACCGCGTTTACGAGAGTTCGCTGGTTTTTCGCAAGGAGGAAGCGCTGATTACCCGCGTGCTGCGTTTCAAACCGAGCGCCGAGCAGGCCGAGACCATGCTCAGCTACATGCTGCGCGAGCTGAACCGCATGGCGACATCCAGCGGCATCCTCAACGATCCGCTGACCGGCATGGTCGGCGGCATCCCCGCCAACGACTTTTACGACGGCGTCGAGCGCCTCGCCGCCGCGAAAGCGCCGCTGCGCGCCACCCTGCTGGCCGCCCGCGACATCTACAGCGAAGGTCCTGTGAGCGTGAAAATTGTCGTGGAACAGAACGTGAGCCTCGACAACCTCGATTCACTGGACGAAGAGCTGCCCGATCTTACCGCCGCGGAGCGGGGGAATTCTTCCGTACTGGCGAAGACGACGGGCCGAAAATGAACTGGCCGCCTGTCGCCGAACTGCTGGGCCATCTGCTGATGCCGGAAAGCTGCCCCGTCTGCGGAAAACTGGCCTCCCCGCTCTGCCCCGAATGCCTGGAAAAAATTTCCGCTCCCGAGCCGCCCCTGCCGCACTGCCTGTGCTGCGACGGAGCTTCGCCCTGCAAACGCCACGGCCGGCGCTATGAAGCGCGCGCCCTGACGCTGCACAAAGGCGAGGCGCGCGAGCTGCTGCTGACGGTCAAGTACGGCGGCTCCGGCGTGGCGGCGCGGAAAATGGGCGTTGCGTTGACCCGGCTGGTCGGCGAAAATGAGCGTCGGGGCGGATGGACCATCGTCCCCATTCCGCCGCATCCGCGCGTATGCTTTTTTCCTCGCGGCGACAGCCACCTGCAGTGGATGGCCCGCGGCCTTGCCGGCGCCCTCGGCGTGCCCGTGCGGGAATGCCTGCGCTGGAAGGAAAAACGCACGCCGCAGAAGCAGCAGCCCGATTCGCAGTCACGCCGCGCCATGCCCGAAGACAGCTTCGTCTGCGCCGGCGCGGCGCCCGAACGAGTCTTCCTGCTCGACGACGTCAGCACCACAGGCACCACACTGCTGCGCGCCGCCCAGTGCCTCTACGGCGCCGGAGCGCAGCAGGTGATCAGCCTGTGCTGGAGCGTCGCCTGGCGGGCGTGAGGCACAAAACAAACGGCTCCGCGCTCAAAGCGGCGAGACCAACGAGCATACGTTCGTTGATCTCGCCGCTTTGAGCGCGGAGCTGTTTTTTTCAAAAATTCTGCGTGCCGCGAAGTATGGAAGGTCACAACGTTTTTGTACGTATTACTACAGAGAATCACTGTACAGCTCCGTCAGAGCTTTTGCTGTTTCCACGAGGGCCTGACAGTTTTTGAGGGCAGACGTCTGACTTTCGGAAGATGGGTAAATGTATTGTATGGCGCCGATGGCCGCTCTCCCGCGAGGGACGATAACGGCCGCGACGTTGGATATTCCCATTTGGTATTCGTCCTGGGACACGTCATATCCCTTTTCTCTCGTCGTTTCGACACGGAGGTAAAGATGTTCCAGCGTCTTTATCGTGCAAGGAGTAAAGGGCGTGATTTTTGAGAGATCCCAAAGTTTTTTGATCCGGTCGTTGTCGTAGGTAGAGAGGATGGCGATGCCGGCGGAGCAGGCGTACATCGGCACACGGAATGCGGGAAGATCAACCATCGCCTTTTCTCTCCAGTTCCCCGTTCGTGCGACAGAGATCACGTCGAACATCTCGGGTACGCACAAAGAGACGGTACGGAAGGTGCTTGATGATAATTTTTCCAGAAACGGAAACGCCGCTCGTATAAATGTTTGTCCTGCGAGATATTTTGTGCCGAGTTCGTGAATTTTGTAGCTGAGCTTGTACCTTCCGCTATTTTCTTTGCGGTTCAGAACATAGCCGAGAGAAATCAACGAGCGCAGCAAACGGTGGACGGTGCTGCTGCTTAGGCCGGACTCCTCCGAGATCTCGGTGAGATACAGTCCCTGCGAATTTTTTGCGAGCAGCTCAAGAATCGCAAAGGTTCTCTCTACTGACTGCAATGCTTCATGATAATTATATTCGTTGGACAACGCAAGATCTCCTTTGCAAAAAAAATCTTTTAGGCAGTATATACCAAATTGACGGCCAGGGCAACGTCTGTCGGTGATTTTCTTACCCCTTATCCAAAACGGGACGGTGTTTTTTGCGTTGTTTGGCAGGAGGTAAAAGTTATACACTTTTTGAGAGCAGCAATCGCCGGCATTTGTGTCCATGGCGTCGAATCAGTTTTTCTTTTGCGCGTATAGTGATTTAGCACAATATCATTTTGGTTGTTATATTTTACAGAATTTTATTTTTAGATATTGACATAAAATGTTCATTATGTATAGAATTCTGCTTAGCGAAAAATTAATCCCATAAAGGGGAATTTTTTAGTCATGAGTCGGACGGATGATTGTATAATTTGCGATGTCTTACGGAGGATGAACTCGTTTGCGCCGGCTGGCATCTGGTGGCATTTTGCAAAAAACGACAGGCGCTTTGCGGGGATCATTCGCGCGGGGCCGCGTCGGCGGCCGGATTCTCGATGCGACCCGTTTTGTGCAGCCATCCGGCGCGACGCTGCGGAATACTTGCCCGTAAGCGCGCCGGGCCGGCATTTTTGTGACAGCGTAACGAAAGGAGATCGTTTTACGTGGAAACTTACGGCGCTTTATCCCTTATCCCCATATTTGTTCTGTTCGCCATGGCGTTCTCGACGAAAAGGTCGCTTGAGCCCTTGTTCGTGGCGGCGATCGTCGGCCATATCATCATTTACAAAGCGAACTTCGCAACGGCCTGGATCGACTCTCTCTACAAGGTAATGTGCAGCAAGCATATGGTATGGCTGATTCTCGTGGTAACGCTCTTCGGCAGTCTGATCGCGCTGCTGGAAAAGTCGGGCGGCCTCGGCAGCTTCGCGTCGCTGGCCCGAAAATATGCCACGAGCCGCAAGAAGTCTCTCGTGATCACGTGGCTGCTGGGAAGCATCTTCTTTTTGGACGATTACCTGCATAACCTGACGACTGCTTCCACGATGAAGTACATCACCGATTCCCGCGGCGTCAAACGGACGGAGCTTGCCTACGTCGTCAACTCCAACGCCGGCAACCTCTGCTGCCTCATGCCGATCTCTTCGTGGGTCGTGTTCTTCGCCGGGCTGCTGGAGACGTCGGGATTCGTCGTCGGGTCGGCGACAAGCACTTATCTGCGCTGCATCCCTTATCTGTTCTACTGCTGGATCGCGATCATCATCTCGTTCCTCTTCGCGCTGGGCGTCGTTCCCGCGATCGGTCCGATGAAAACCATCGATCCCGAGCTGCTCAACAGCGAGGACGAGCCCGCGGCCGAAAACGGCAGACGTAACGTCTGGAACTTCTTGCTGCCGGTCGTGACGCTTGTGGGCGTGACCATTGCCTGCGACAACGAAATCCTCTACGGCGTGATGGCCGCTCTGGCCGTCTGTGCGGTCACGTTCCTCCTCACCAAGACGATGCCTTACGACGAATTCTTCAAGGTCTTCATGCAAGGCATGAAAAACATGGTGTTCATCGACGTGCTGCTGATCGTGGCCTTCACGCTCAAAGAGGCCAACGACACGCTGAAGCTGGCCCCGTACATCATCGGCGTCGTCAAACCGATCATGAAGGGCGGTTTGCTCCCGGCGGTTACTTTTGCAGTCTGCATCATTTACGCGTACTTCACCAGCTGCTTCTGGAGCATGGCGGCCGTGATGCTGCCCATCGTCATCCCGCTGGCGCAGGGGATCGGCGTCAACGTGTATCTCGTGCTCGGCGCGGTCTTCTCCGCCGCGGCCTTCGGCAGCCAGAGCTGCCTGTTCTCCGACGCGCTGATCATGTGCTCCGCCGCCACGAACATCTCGACGGCCGATCATGGCGTCACGACGCTGCCCTACGCGCTGATCGGCGCGGCCCTTTCTTTCGTTCTCTTCCTGGTCGGAGGGTTCGTGTTATGATTATGGATCTGGTATTGAAAAGCGACGCCGTCTTCACGGGGCTCAAAGACGGCCCCGAGCGTTTGGCAGTCGGCGTCAGGGGCAACCGGATCGAAAAGGTCTGTCCGCCCGAAGAGATGGCCTCGTATATAGGCTCTGAAACGGACGTGAGAGATTACGGCAGTCAGCTGATCATGCCGGGTTTTTTCGACGGGCACGAGCACGCGTTTCTGGGCGGCATTTTCGGCAGAGCCGCCGATCTGAGCGGTTGCGCTTCCGAGCAGGAAGCGGCGCAGCGCGTCAAGGACTTTGCGGACGCGCACCCCGAGCTGTCCTGGATTATCGGCACGGACTGGTCGAGCATCGCTTGGGGGCAGGCGCAGCATCCCCGCAAGGAAACTCTGGACGCGCTTCTGCCCGATACGCCGGTTTACCTGATCGACACGGAAGGGCATTCCGCCTGGCTCAATTCCGCCGCCATCAAGCTCAGCGGCGTTGCGGACGTCGAAGAGTTCGGCGGCGACCTCGTCGCACGCGATCCCGACGGCTCGCCCGCCGGCTATATCGCCGAGACGCCGATGCTCATGGTTGCCCGACTGGCCTTCGACATGCCCATGCCGGTGCAGGAGGTCATTTTTGACGAATTTCAGCGCCGCACGGCTTCCCTGGGCATCACCTCGGTCAGCAACATCCAGTGTTACCAAGGTTCGGACATCGACGTGGGCAACGTCGCCGTGGTGAAGCAGTTCGAGCGGGAGGGGCGTCTCAACGTCCGCTTTTTCTTCGCCGCCGGCCTGACCGGGGATCTGGAGCGCGCGCGTCGTCTGCGGCAGGAATACGACAGCGACAAGGTGCGTTTTTCCGGTCTGAAGCACATCGTCGACGGAACGGCGACGGGCTGGACGGCGCTGCTGCTCGAACCTTACGCGGACAAGCCCGATTCCGTCGGCTCCAGCAGGATCCCGGCGGAAGAACTGGCTCGCAGAGTGGCGGATGCCGACCGCGAAGGTTTCCGGGTGAGGATGCACGCCTGTGGCGACGGTTCCGTGCGGCGGGCGCTGAACTGCTGCGAGCTGGCCCAAAAGCGCAACGGCAAGCGCGATTCCCGGCACACGATCGAGCACATCGAGATCATCGCCAAAGAAGACATCGGCCGCTTCGCTCAACTGGGCGTGGTGGCGTCGATGCAGCCGGATCATATCGGCGTCTGCGAAAAGTTCGCGGATAATCCCTATTTCGCCCGGCTGGACGAACGCCGCGCCGCGGAGACGTGGCCGATCCGTTCGATTTTGGAAACCGGCGCGCACATGCAGTTCGGCACGGATTTCCCGATTTACGACAATAATCCCATGCTGGCCCTTTATCGGGGCACGACCCGCCTGTTCAACGACGGCCAGCCGGAAGGCGGCTGGAACCCGGGCGAGAAGGTCACGATGGCGCAGCTTCTGAAAGGCTATACGGCCGGCTCCGCCTACGGCGCTTTCATGGAAGACCGGCTCGGCACTCTGGAAAAGGGAAAGTATGCGGACATCGTCGTGCTGGATCATGATCTGTTTTCGCTGGACGACCCGCATGAAATTCTGGAGACCGCGCCGGTCCTGACCCTTATGGACGGACGTATCGTATACGAGAGATAAAATCACGTTGTGAAGAAAGCTACCTCAAACTTGCGCAGCAAAGTTGAGGTGGCTTTTCTATGATCTCGAGGAGAAGATAAGCGGGATTTGTTCACTGCGTTCCATACTCATCTTTCGGTTTTAGATAAAAAAGACTCCCTTTCTCATGAAGATGTTGAACACTTGTTTTATCGGCTTTTCGCCAGACTGCGGAGAAATGATGTGTGGCGTTTCTGAACGTCGAAGGCATCGGCGACGGCGTCCATGTCAAGAAAAGCGAAACGCCTTGCCCAAGGGCGATATCCTTGTCCGTTATCGGAAACATGGCGAGGTTTATATGCTCGAGGGGGCGTCTTGGGACGGCTCCGGCGGCGAAACTTGATTGTCGAAAAAAATATTGACATTTTTCTAACATACAGTAGAATGTTTTATAAATAATTATTATTTTAGTGATATTCCGTATTTTTATTCCAGGAGGTCCCGCGATGTTGTGCAGCTACCGCCGCGACAGACTCGCACAACGGCTGAAGGAGATTGCACCGCAGCTGATCGAGTGGCGTCATCAGATCCATCGGAATCCGGAATTGAGCTTCCGCGAGGTGAAGACCTCCGCGCTGGTGGAAGAGCAACTGAAGAAAATGGATATGGACTCGATCCGGCGGGTCGGGAGGTCGCAGACAGGCATTCTCGCCGTGCTGCGGGGAACGGGCACGGGACCGGACGTCTGCATCGCCGTCAGAGCCGATATGGACGCGCTGCCGATCCAGGAGCAGTCAGGCGTACCGTTCGTTTCCCAAAATGACGGCGTCTTCCATGGCTGCGGGCACGACACCCACACTGCGGCGCTGCTGGGCACGGCCTGGCTGCTCAGCGAATTTCGTAGCTGTTTCGCGGGGACGGTCAAGTTCTTTTTCCAGCATGCCGAGGAAGAGCTTGGCGGCGCGGCGGAATTCATCGAAGCGGGCGTGATGGAAGATCCTGTCGTGGACGCCGTGTTGGCGCTTCACGCGCTGCCCGACATCTATGTCGGCGAGATCGGCGTGAGAGACGACTTCATGACGGCGGGCGTCGATATCCTCAAGATCACCGTCGAAGGCAAAAGGGCGCATGGAGGCTATCCTCATTACGGCGTCGACACGATCCTGGCCGCTTCGACGATCGTCACCGTGCTCATGAGTCTGGGGTCGCGCGAGCTGGCTCCCACCGATTGCGCGCTGGTGACTTTCGGCAGTATCCATGGCGGCATTTCCAATTCTTATATCGGCGCCCCGGTGATATTGGAAGGCAGCGTCCGCTACCTTCGCGACGAGACGCACGACCGTTTCCGGCGCCGTGTGCGCGAGATCGCCGAAAGCATCGGCGCGGGACTGCGCGCGAAAGTGACCGTGGAGATCGAGCCGGAAAGCATTCCCTCTGTGGTCGCCAGAAGCTGGGTCGACCGGGTACGCCGTGCCTGCGCGCAGGTGAAGTCGGTGACGAACGTTGTCGATCTTCCTTCTCCCGCCATGGGCGGCGAAGATTTTGCGCTTTTCCTGAAAAAAGCGCCGGGGACGCTCTTCCGCCTGGGGTGCCGTTCGCCGGGCGGGGCCCACTGTCCCACCCATTCGGTCAACTTTTACGCCGACGACCGCTCGATCCCTATCGGGGCGGAAGTCATGACCACTACGGTGCTTAACGCGCTCACGGGTTCGGAGTGATGTTTTTAAGGGGAGGCATTGAACGAAGATGAACGTGAAAAAGACCCTGTTGGTTTCGACGTCGCTTTTGGTTTTTGCTGCGTCCTGCGCGGCGGCTGATCTGCAGACGCTTAACGTGGGAGTCCCCAACGACGCCAAGAGCATGGATCCGCTCAAGGCCGTCGATACGGTCTCCTTTGCCATGATCAAGCACATTAATGAAACGCTGGTGACAGTGGACGGCCAAACCAAGCAGCTGGTGCCCGTGCTGGCGGAACGTTGGGAAGTGCTTGATCCGCTGACCTATAAGTTTTATCTGAAAAAAGGCGTTAAGTTCCACAACGGCGAGGAGTTTACCGCTGACGACGTGGTGTTCTCGTTTCAGCGGGCTCTTTCAAATGAATCCGTTTATGCCAAATCAAAGGCCAAGTACATTGATCCGCAGGGATTCCAGGTGATCGACCGGCATACGCTGATCGTGAAGACGCTGACGCCTTTCGGCGGTTTTCTGGAATCGATGAAGCATCCCTATGCCAGTATTTTCAACCGCAAAGCCGTTGCGGACGCCGGCGGCGATTACTTCAGGATGCCGGTCGGCACGGGGCCTTACAAGTTCAAGCGCTGGCTCAAGGGCGAGCGCGTAGAACTGGAGGCGTTCGGCGGCTATCATGGCGACAAACCCCATTCCCAACGCCTGAATTTTCTTACGATGGCCGACGACAGCAGCCGCGTCATCGCCCTTGAAACCGGCAAGGCCGACTTGATTTACAACGTGCCTGTGAACGATTTCGACCGTCTTGCCGAAGAAGGCCGCGTGAAGGTCGTCAAGGGGACCGGGCATAACCTCATTTATCTCGGCATGAATACTCAAAAAGGCGCTCTCAAGGATCCGCGCGTCCGCATGGCCATCGAGTACGCCATCGACAAGGAGGCCTTTGTCCGGGTGGTGTATCAGGGAAAAGCGGCGGTCCCCGACGGGCCGCTGGTTTCCTCCAGCAGCTTCGCTCCCGTCGACATTCGACGCTATCCCCGCGATCCCGTCAAAGCCAGACAACTTCTGAAAGAGGCCGGCTATGCCGACGGCCTGACGTTCGATCTGTGGATCACAACGCGCCAGGATTACGTGAACGGCGCGACCGTGCTTCAATCCATGCTTCAGGACGTCGGCGTCAAAGTCAACATCATCGTCATGGAGTCCGGCGTCTTCGACGACCGCGTCACGACCAATACGCAGACCCTGTTCATCAGCACATGGGGAATGCAGACGAACCGCGACGCGGGACAGTTCTGGCTGTCGCTGTTCCATTCCAGCAGCATTGGGACTACGAACTGGGCGGCGCTGGACGACAAGATCGTTGATGAGAACATCGAACTGGGCAACCGAAGCGTCGAACCGGCGGAACGCCAGGCGGCTTTTCAAAAAGTCTGGGCGCGGCTCGACGAGCTTCATCCGTTTGTTTCTTTGGCGGTCCCCAACGAACTTTACGGCGGACGCAAAGATCTTCGGGGCATGGAGGAGTTTTGCGACGGACGCCTGAACTACCTTGGGCGCGTGACGGTGGAATGAATTTTAACTGAGCTTTTTATTGAAAAGATACTCACTGATAAAATTGTGCAAGGCAACATTATTTGTCGGCCTTGCACAATTTTATTGGGCTTGCCTAAAAAACGTGAAATTGCTCAAATCGATTTAGCCATTTTATACTATTTATTAATTAAAAAGCCGAACATAAGGGCGCCGCGGGGAAGTTCGGTCGCTCGAACACACTCGCAGCGCCCAGAAAATTATGTTAATACTTTTCCGGGGTAACGCTTTTATGGAATAAAAGCGTTACCGTACCCGCTTTAAAGCCCTCTCGTCGTCAAGCTTTCACCTGGCATGGCAGGCCTTTCCGCGAGCATAGCAAGCGCTTTGCGCCGGGGAAGACGAATACGGCTCGGAGAAAAAGCATTCCGTTTCCGCTCTCCGGAGATCGTCGATTTATGACGTCCAAGGCGCCGTGCGCTCTCGGAGAGCCCTTTTCCGCCATTGGAAAGCGACATGAGCTTTTCGCGTTCGGATGGTGTAAGATGGGCATAGAAGCTCAGTCCTCCTCGTGATAAACGTCATTTTACTGGGATCTGCGAGGTTCTGCTTGTTTCTCGCGACGGTTGCTCTGATTTGTAAATCTAAGTGCCATTGCCAGTCAGGTATGAGATGAATGGATCCTGACTTGAGAACGGGCTCTCTTTATAAAGTCAGAGATTCCTTAAATGCTTTTGGTACGGAGGTTTCATGCCTACGGTAAAATTTCTGTAGAAAATGGAGATGGCGTTATGGATTGGATGCTCACTGCCATGATGATGGGGACAACGGTGGCCGGCGGAATCGTGGCCAGTGTGTGCGGCTTCGGTTTTGGCGCCGTGGCGATGGCCACATGGCCGTATTTTCTCTCCTATTCCCAGGCTGTAGCCGTTTCGGCGCTCTGTGGCGCCAGCACGGCTGTGATGATTGCCGTTCCTCACTGGCACAGGATCAACTTCAGAATTCTGCTGCCCTGTGCACTTTCGGGGCTGTTTTTTTCGGCGGCTTCGGTCGTACTGTCTCTCGGTGCGGCGGAAAGGATGATGGTGCATGCGCTTGGCGCGATGCTGATTGCCGTCAGCTTCTATTCCATTTTTCTCGGCGGCAGGATCCGCATCAAAGGGACACCTTTGACCGGTATGGTCGCCGGTGCCGTCGGCGGCGCGTGCGCCGGACTTTTCGCTGTCGGTGGACCTCCCGTCGCTATCTATCTGCTCTCGTCGACCCGCGACAATCAGGAGTACCGCGCCACGCTGAACGCCCATTTCTGCTTCACTTCCGGCGTCGCCACGTTCATGAGATGGCGCAGCGGCGTCATCACTCCCACGACGGTTCAGCTGTGGCTGCTGGTTGTCGCGGCGCTGGCATTTGGCATCTTTCTCGGCAACAAAATCTTCAAACGCCTCGACGCCCGTCGCCTGCGCCTCGCTGTGTACGGCTACCTGGCCGTCTCCGGCGTGACCATGTTGTTTAAGTAGCTCATGTCTGCGGGAAACGAGAGAAATTTCATCGAAGAGTGTGCCAGAGAAGGAGAATATCAATGATCACGAACGAACAATTTTTGCCGACGGAACCTTTTCTTGAGCCGCAGCGCGCCGAGGATGCGATCGCGCTGGAAGGACAGCGGCTGAAGTACGGCATCACGGCGGAGTATATCCCCGTTTACGACGACGAGGGCGCCGAACAGGCGCGCAGTTTCTGCGTCAGTTACGCTCTGACGGACGGCGGCGCGCAGCGGCCGGTGACTTTCGCCTTCAACGGGAAGCCGGGGACTTCGACGCTTTATCTGCACATGGCGGCGCTGGCGCCGAAAACGTTCAGCCTGACGGGGCAGGGCGAGGAGGCGCCGCGGCGGCCTTATATCGTTGGCGACAATCCCGGTACGATCCTCGATTTTTCCGATCTGATCTTCATCGATCCTGTGGGGACGGGATTCAGCTGCACTGTGAACCGCGAGAAGGAACGCCAGTATTACGGCGTGCGCCAGGACGTGGATGCGATCGCACGTATCATCCGCGCGTGGATGGCACGTCACGGGCGTTTCTCCTCGCCCGTGTTCATCGTCGGCGAGAGCTACGGCGGACTGCGCGGCAGCGGACTTGTGCTGCGGCTGCAGCAGATGCACATCATGCCGAGCGGTTTTGTGGCGGTGTCGCCGGCGTTGTCGTACGGCGAGCTGCATACGTCGATGCTGTACGAACACCATCTGGTGCACACGGTGCCGGCGCTGTGCGCGGCGGCGTGGTTCCACAAAAAGCTGGACGCCGATCTGCTGGCGCGCCCTCTTGAGGACGTGCGTGCCGAAGCGGCGGCGTGGGCGCAGAGCGAGTATCTGCTGTTTCTGTGGAAGGGCTGCGAGGCTTCGGCGGAAGAACGCAATGTCGTTCTGGAAAAGCTGCGCCGCTACACGGCGCTGAAAGCGCCGGATCTCGAAGCGCTGAATCTGCGCGTCGGCGACAAGCAGTTCGCGGGGCTGCTGCTCGCGGATCAAGGCCTTGTGACGAGCTACTTCGACGCGCGGCTGACTCATCCGGGGCGCGGCTTTGACGCTGCGGCTGACCCGCAGACGTTCAACATGTCGGCGGCCTGCTACGCGGCGTTTTACGAGTATTTCGGGCGCATCATGAAACTGCCGGAACACCGGGATTATCTCGTCTTCAATCCCCACGTGGACGGAGGCAGATGGGATTTTGCCAGCGGCTATCTGCCGACGGCCTCGGGCGCCGCGCCGCGCGCCGGCGGCTTTGCGTCCATGCTGGCGGACCTGTGCACGGCCATGAAGATGGATTCCCGTTTTAAGTTCTTCGCCTGCGCCGGGCAGTTCGACCTGCACTGCTCGATCGATACGACGCGCTACTGCCTGAACCACATGGACATTCCCGATGCTCTGCGTGTGAACGTTACCTTCAAAACCTACTGGGGCGGGCACATGTTCTATTCCAATCCCAAAGCACACGTGCAGTTCAGGCGCGATCTGAAGGAATTTTATGCTGTCGTGTTGGAAGAAAATATTGAGAAATAGCTGCGCGCGCAGCACGGAAGACGTGCCGTTGGAAGTTTGGGGTTGCTCTTGTGGTAGCGGTTCTTATAATCAAACTATGATTTTAAACCAGATAACTGGAATACACAGCTATGGTACTCATTCTTTGGAAGCAAGGAAGTGCGATGTTTTATGGGAATAATTTCCGTAAAGGAGCTGGGAAATTTTTACGTGAACGGTCATGAGGTAATTCTGCGAGGCCTACCGCACAAAACCTTTATTTGTCAGGACGGAACGACGCAGGATTTTGATCCCAACGGTCAGTACGAAGCGGGACAGATGTATGTTGAATATGTTAAGCTGGCTCAGCCGAAAGCCAAATATCCGCTGTTGATGTGGCACGGCGGAGGGCTGACCGGCGCCACTTGGGGCTCCACTCCCGACGGACGGGAGGGGTGGCGGAGTTTGTTTCTGCGTTATGGGCACGACGTTTACGTGAGCGATTCGGTGGAGCGGGGACGATCTTCCTGGGCGATGTATCCAGAGATTTACCGTACGCATCCGGAATTTACTACCAAAGCGGCCTGCTGGAGTAATTTCCGCATAGGACCGATCTTTGCCGAAGATCATTCGAAGCGTGTCTCGTATGAGAGGACTCAGTTTCCGGTAGATTATTACGACGAGTTCTGCAAACAGATCGTACCGCGCTGGCGCAGTATGGATGACTGGGCGCAGGACGCCTATAATAATCTGGTAGATCGGTTCGATGGCGGGTGCGTGATCATGGCTCACAGCCAGGGGGCCAATTTCGCCCTTCCGGCAGCCTTAGCTCATCCTGACAAGGTAAAGGGGCTGATCCTGTTGGAGCCAGCCCGTACTCCCGATCCTCAAACGACGGATTTTTCCGCGCTGAAGGAGATTCCTCAGCTTGTTCTCTGGGGCGATTTTATCAGGGTGACCGAACTCTGCGCGTGGACAAAAGCCGCCTATTTTAAAATCTATCCTGAATATTTTCGTATCATGAAAGAGCTCGGCGCGCCGATCAATTGGATCGATCTGCCGAAACGCGGTATTTTCGGTAATACGCATTTGCTGATGATGGACCGTAATTCGGCCCAGGTAGCTGAAATGGTTCAAAGTTGGATGACGGAGAAGGGGCTGATGAAGTAGAAATCCTATGGAGAGCGTCGACGAGGCAGTGTTGCGCAGGATGGTGTTTTCAGCAAATTTGAAACTTAATAAGTGAAAGAGGTGTCTTTTTTGAAGCTGAAATCATTGTTTTATGGTTTGGCAGTGAGTGCGTTTCTGGCGTCACGCGCCTTTGCCCGTGGAGACGAGATGGTTGTCGGCGTCGCCATCGACGCCAAGAATCTCGATCCGCAGAATTCAGTCGATACGTATTCTTTCTGTCTGACGAACCAAATTTACGAGACCTTATACACTGTCGACGGCAAAACTCGCAAATTGGTCCCTGTCCTTGCGGAAAACGTGGATGTTCTTGACGATAAGACCTATCGCTTTCACCTGAAGAAGGGCGTTAAATTCCACAACGGCGAAGAGCTTACCGCCGACGACGTGGTGTTTTCGCTCAAACGCGCCACTTCTCCCCAGTCGGTTTTCGCCGGTTCAAAAGGACGCTATATTGACCCCGACGGCTTCAAAATCGAAGACAAATATACGGTTATCGTGAAGACGCGGACGCCTTTTGGAGGGTTCCTTGAGTCGATGAAGCACCCTTATGCCTCGATTCTCAATAAAAAGGCCGTGGAGGAAGCCGGCAGCAACTATTCCATGCATCCCGTCGGTACCGGTGCTTTCAAGCTGGTCAAATGGACAAAGGGAGAGAAGTTGGAGCTGGCGCGTTTTGAAAATTATCACGGAACTAAACCCGTCTACAAGAAGCTGACTTTCCTGATTATCCCCGACGACAGTAACCGCGTTATCGCTCTTGAGACCGGCAAGGTCGATCTTATCTATGCTGTCCCCACGACGGAGTTTAATCGTCTTTCTCAAAGCGATAAAGTGCAGCTCGTTCGCGCTCCAGGACTTGTGCTTCATTACCTTGGTCTGAACACGCAATCGCCTCGGCTGGATGATCCTCGCGTAAGGCTTGCGATCGAGTACGCCGTCAACAAGGAAGCCTTGAATCAGGTAGTTTACGAAGGCAACTCCGCGCCGGCCGTCGGGCCGCTTCTGCCGGTATGCAGCTTCTATCCTGAAAATGCCCGTCCGTTCGGTTACGACCCGGAGAAATCAAAAGCGCTGCTAAAAGAGGCCGGCGTCAAAGATCTGAAACTCAGTTTGTGGGTCCTTAACCTTCAGGATCTGATCAACACTGCCACGGTGCTTCAGGCTATGCTGGCTCAGGTTGGCATAACGCTCGACATTCAGGTACTTGAAAACGGCGTCTTCAACGATCGGATGAAAACCGGCGGCTATGACATGTTCATCTATATGTGGGGCATGATGACCAACCGCGACGCCGCCGTCTACTGGCAATCGTTGTTCACCAAGGAAGCTATTGGCACGACCAACTTCACGCGTTTTGACGATCCTCAAACCAACGCATGGATCAAAGAAGCCACCGAAACCGTTGATACCGAAAAACGGAATAAAATTTTCCAGAAGATCTGGGATCGCATCGACGAATTGCATCCGTGGGTTTACTTGTCGATCCCCAGCGAACTGTACGGTGCTCAGAAGGATCTGGCGGGGGTAAACGATCTGTATGACGGCAAAATCAGCTTCCTCGGCAATCTGCATTATTAACAGCGAATGGGGAGCAGGAGGTCTGGTCGGTGTCGAAGGTCTCTCGACGGCAGGATTAATCCCCCCAGCGATCTGCATTATCTATCTCGGACTGTAGTGTCTTGTAGTGTCTGTAACGTCCTGAATAGCGTTTCTTCTGAAAAAATAACGCTGGCGGGGGGCGGCGGCGGCGGGGGGAGAGAATCCCCGGCCCGGCGGGGGTGTAGAGGATGGAAAAAAAAAAAAAGATATGAACGCCACCCCCGC
>NZ_RAWT01000023.1:0-37382 GCF_003612005.1 Pyramidobacter sp. CG50-2 | reverse complement strand
TTTCAGTTGAGGGTCACTTTTGTATGCTCTTTTTTCGGACAATTTCCTCGTAACAGCTTTTCATCCCCTTGAATTTGCTCCGTTAGCGCAATCTTGATCGTTATTATGTGTTCGTAATGACTGCTTGCTGCTTTTGTCCTGTCAAAGTAAATGCAACCCCGTCGCATTTACTTTGACGAGGTTGCATTTACTCTGAAAATTTACCCATTAAAAAATAATGCTATAAAATATTATGTAAAATCGAGGTATGAGAGTCTGTGAACGGCTGAAATGCGGGTACGCAGAGTTTATTTTGGTTCGTTCTCTAGTTTCGAGGCGTTCTTTCGGCCGTCTTTTATGGCAGAAAAGCGAAACCGCCGCGGCCCGTTTCGGGGTAAAATGAAAAAATCCTCGAGAAAAGGGAATGAATGGCTGTGAACAAGCGAGAAGTGATCGCGATGCTGGACGCCGGGACTCGCTTACGAAAAGGTAGAACACGCCCCCCCTGCATCATCGACGAGATACTAACGCTCGGCCTGCCTCACATCGAGACCATCACCAGAAATCTTTTTGTCCGCGACGACAAGAAGCAGAGCTATTATCTGATCACGGTGAAGGAAGAAAAGCGCGCCGATCTCAAGGAGTTCAACGCGTGGTTTGGCATGCGACGTCTCAGCTTCGCCTCGGAAGAGGCGTTGGAGCGAGTTCGGTCTTGCCAGTGGGGGCACACCCTTCGGTATCCTCAACGACGAAGAACGTCGGGTGACGGTCTATTTTGAGGGGGACTTCCGCGATTGGCTGATGGGCATCCATCCCAACGAAAATACCGTCATCGTCTATATGAAGACCACGGATGTTCTCAGGCTGATCGAGGCGGACGGCAACGAACTGAAATTCGTTTGCTTCTGATACTGATTTTCAATCAAAGGGCATCATTGAAAATGTTGCGCATGCGCGGCTGAAAATGTTCCCTCTTTAAAAAATTGGGAAAGTTTTCCCTTAAAAACTCGGCGGTGTTCTCGTTCGTTCCCTATCTGCCACGGTTGATGCGGCTCGGAATAAGAGTTTCATCCCATTCAGACCGATGCTTATCTGTTCGTAATTGTAGAACTTGCAGCCCTGATCCGAAATAATACTTTTATGAGGAAGGTCTTTCAGCATATCGATGATCGTCTTGGACACGCAGTCGGCAGCCTTTTTCTCCGCCTTGCGGCACAGGAACATCCGGCTCTTCCGGTCGACCAGAGTGACAAGGCAGACTTTTCCTATTTGCCGCACGCGGTATCGGCTTCCCGATCGCCCATGTACCGCCTTTTGCCATGATGCCGCAGTTTTTTTAACGGCGCGGAGACAGTCCCAAGGTATGCAGACGAAAGCCCCACGATAAATGCGGCGATAGACGGAGAGCGGAGCTTTCTTCTTCTTTATTCAAGCAGGCGGCGATCTGTTCGAGAGACTACTGCTTGAAGCAAAGGCGTTCTCGTACTCGTTTGAGAGTCTCGTTGTCAAGCTTTCGTTTGAGGTGACATGCTTTTCTGCGAGCGTAGTAAGAGCCCTGCACAACGGAGGAAGAGTAGTCCTGTGAAGAAGAATTCCGTTTGAGCTCTCTGGAGACCGTTGATTTGTGACGTCCAAGACACTGTGCTATCGAACAATTTTCGTCGATCATTGTAAAGACAGGATCGGTTGATGATCTTACAAAACAAATACCGCCTGCAGCGTTTTTTTCAGCGCGGCTCCGCATCTACGGGGGGACTTTGGCCGCCTCTTCGGAGATGGTCACGGCGCGGCGCTCGCCTTCGCAGTAGATCCTGTGCACGTGCGGATCGTCGATCTGCACGAGGATTTCGACGCGCATCCGTCCGCGCAGTAGCGCGCCGGGATTGACGATCAGCGAACGGGGCAGCGCCACGCCGGAGAGACGTAACGTTCGGCGTCGTACACGGGCGTAAACAGCAGCTGCCGCGGCGAACCGCCCGCCTCGAAGCGTCCGGCGTCGAAAATCTCCTTCGCGAAAACCTCTTCCAGCGTCGTGTAGGCGCGCACCTTGTCCGCCGCCAGAGCGGGAACGCAGAACGCCGCAACGCAGAGCAGCGCGGCTAAAAACTTTTTCATGGGCTCTCGTGCTTTCGAAAAAATAAAATGAAGTCTGCCCGAAGCGCGTCCCACGGCGTCGCCTCAAACGCGCTAAAAAACAGGAGGTTTTACCGTCGGCACGCGGCGATAATATTTCGCCGTAAACATATCGTCCGCGCGCGACGGCCGTTCATACAAAATAATTATGATAAAACATGAAAAATCGTGATTTGATTTTATCGGTAAATGCGGTATCCTGGGACCATCAAGTTCCTATTCTGCGGAGAAAGAGGGAATTCGCATGATTACTTTGATCGACAGGCCGGTGACGCTGTTTGGGGGAGTCGCGCTGGTCGAAGAGGCGGAACGGCTGGGTGCGCGTGAGCTGGAGGCTCGGTTGGCCGAAAAGGGGATCCGTTACGAGGGCGCGCTACCCGTCGCAAGCGGCGAGGGCACCATGGCCCGCCGCATCGTCGCCGCGCACGATTCCTATCGTGGCGACGGGCTGCTGCACCTGAAGTTCGACGCGCTGACTTCGCACGACATCACCTATGTGGCGGCGCTGCAAACGGCCGTCGCCTGCGGGCTGGAGAAGTTCCCCGTGCCCTACGTGCTCACCAACTGCCACAACAGCCTCTGCGCCGTCGGCGGCACGATCAACGAGGACGACCACATGTTCGGCCTCACGGCGGCGCGGAAGTTCGGCGGCATTTTCGTGCCCCGTCATTTGGCCGTGATCCATCAGTATATGCGCGAAACGACGGCCCAAAGCGGCGGAATGATCCTCGGCACCGACAGCCACACCCGCTACGGCGCGCTGGGCACGCTGGCCGTCGGCGAAGGCGGCCCGGAAATGGTCAAGCAGCTTCTCGGCCGTACCTACGATTTCGCCTGGCCGGGCGTGATCGCCGTCTATCTGACCGGCGCGCCCCGTCCCGGCGTCGGGCCTCACGATGTGGCGCTGGCCGTCATCGGAGCGGTGTTTGCAAGCGGCTTCGTCAAGAACAAGGTCATGGAGTTCGTCGGTCCCGGCATCTCCAGCTTGAGTGCCGAGTTCCGCCTCGGGATCGACGTGATGACGACGGAAACGGCCTGCTGGAGTTCGATTTGGCGCACCGACGAAAAAATCGCCGAATTTTTCCGCGTCCACGGCCGCCCTCAGGACTACGCCCCGCTCGAGCCCGACGCGGCGGCCCGTTACGACGGCGCGCTCGTCGTCGACCTGAGCGCCGTCGAGCCGATGATCGCCGTTCCGTTCCATCCCAGCAACGCGTTTACCATCGCCGACTTCAATGCCAACGCCGGCGACATCCTGCGTCAGGCCGAGCGGGACGCGCGCGAACTGATGGACAATCCCGAGCTGGACGTCGACCTGACCGGCAAGCTGCGCGGCGGAACGTTCCACGTCGAACAGGGCGTGATCTGCGGCTGCGCCGGCGGCAACTTCGAGAACCTCGTCGCCGCGGCGCAGATCCTCGACGGCGGCAGCACCGGCCGCGGCGCTTTCGGCCTCAGCGTCTATCCGTCCAGCATGCCCGTCGGCGAGGCGCTGATGAACGGCGGCTGGATGCAGAAACTGATCAGCGCCGGAGCGGTCAACTATCCGGCCTTCTGCGGCCCCTGCTTCGGTGCCGGCGAGACGCCCTGTAACCAGGGCTTCAGCGTCAGACATACGACGCGCAACTTCCCCAACCGCGAAGGCTCCAAGCCCAACGCCGGCCAATGGTCGGCCGTGGCGCTCATGGACGCGCGCAGCATCGCCGCCACGGCGGCCAACGGCGGCGCGCTCACCAGCGCTTTCGAGTTCGCCGACCGCCTCGCGGAGCACGAGCCGTACGTCTTCGACGGTGAAATCTACGCCAAGCGCGTCTACAACGGTTTCGGCCGTCCGCATCCGGAAACGCAGCTCCGCTACGGCCCCAACATCAGGCCGTGGCCCGAGATCGCCCCGCTGCCGGAGAATCAGCTGCTGCTGGTCGCCTCGGTGATCGACGACCCCGTCACCACCACCGACGAGCTGATCCCCTCCGGCGAGACCTCGTCGCTGCGCAGCAACCCGCTCAAGCTGGCCGAGTTCGCGCTGCAGCGCAAAGATCCAAATTACGTGCCCGCGGCCAAGCGGGCGAAAGCGCTCGAAGAAGCGCGCGCCGCGGCGGTGAAAGACGGCGGCGGGATGCCCGCGGAGCTGAAAAAACAGCTCGACCTCGCCGGGATCGCCGCCGGACGCGTCGGCCTCGGCAGCCTCGTCTGCGCCGTCAAACCCGGCGACGGCTCGGCGCGCGAGCAGGCCGCCAGCAGCCAGAAAATGCTGGGCGGCCAGGCCAACGTGGCCCGCGAGTACGCCACCAAACGCTACCGCAGCAACCTCGTCAACTGGGGCATGGCCCCGTGGATCGTCGGCGACGCAGACCGCGCCAGGTTCAAAACCGGAGCCTGGCTCTTCATCCCCGGCGTGAGGGCGTTCGTGGACGGCGACGGCACGGAGATCGAGGCCGAACTGCTCGACGGCGGCACGCGCCTCCCCGTGACGCTGTCGCTGCCCGGCGTCACGCGCGGCGAACGGGACATGCTCCTCGCCGGCTGCCTGATGAACGCGTACCGCGACGAGAAAAATAATTGAGCAACTTCCCCGTTGAGCAAAAACAAACAGGCGCGCACCGCTTCGTTCGAAGCGGTGCGCGCCTGTTTGTCCGCCGTTCCCGATGCCGGCCGGGGACGGCGCTTTTTTTAGTCCAAACCGTTTTCGAGGTTGTCGTACACTTCGCCGTCGATGATGGTCTTTTCGCACAGCGTCAGATTGCTGAAGGGGTTGCCGCTCCACACGGCGAGGTCGGCGTCCTTGCCGGCTTCGATGCTGCCCATGCGGCCGGCGAGTCCGAGCAGACGGGCCGGACGGATGGTCACGGCCTCGAAGGCCGTTTTTTCGCTCAAGCCTCGGGCGATGCACATGCCCACGTAGACGGGCAGGTATTTCGTCCCCGAGGATGTGTCCTGCGTCAGGCAGAAGTTGATGCCGGCGGCCTCGAACACGGCGGGGGTGGTGAGGCGGCGGCCCCAGATCTCCATTTTCGACGGCCCCATCGCCAGCGGGCCGACCACGCAGTCGACATGATGCTCTTTCAGAAAGTCGAGGATCTTGTAGCCTTCGGTGCAGTGCTCGATGGAGTAGTCGAGATGGAACTCCTCGGCGATGCGCACGGCGGTGACGATGTCGTCGGCGCGGTGCGCGTGGATGCGGCACTTGCGCTCGCCCCGGACGACCGGCACCAGTTCGTCGAGCGTGAAGTTGCGCTTCGGCTTCCTGCGGGGATCCTTCTCGCCGCGTTTCAGCTCTTCGGAGTAATCGAGCGCTTCGTACAGCGCTTTGCGCATCACCGCGGCCAGTCCCATGCGGGTCATCGGGGCGCGGTGCTGTTCCACGCCGTAGACGCGCTTGGGATTTTCGCCCATGGCAAACTTCATGTGTTCGCTGCCGGGAATGGCGATGTCGTATACGGTGGCGCCTTTTTTCGTTTTGAAGCTGACGCCGATGCCGCCGCAGACGTTGGCCGAACCGGGGCCGGTGTAGCAGACGGTGAAGCCGGCGCGGCGGGCGGCTTCGATGCCTGTATCGAACGGATTCAGCGCGTCGATGGCGCGCACCTGCGCGGTGACGGGATCGGTCTTTTCGTTGCCGTCGAGGACGGACGGCATGGTCGCCGGTTCGTTGAACGTGGAGATGTGCGTGTGAGCGTCGATGAATCCGGGCGTGACCCATTTGCCCGCCAGATCGAGCGTCTTCGTCCCTGCCGGCACGCGCACGCTTGCGCCGACGGACTTGATCCTGTCCCCGTCGATGAGGACCACGCCTTTTTCGTACGTTTTCCCCGCGACGGTGACGACCTTTGCGTTTTTCAGCAGCAACATGAACGGATTTCCCCTCTCGAATGATATGACGTTTTTTCGCGCGAAGATACCGCGGCGATTTCAGAATATTACGGCTGGATGGGAGAATCAATCTTCGCTCCGCTGGCTCCGTTCGCGCAGAAAATCCCAGAAGGCTCTGACGGCGCGAAGCTGCAGCGAGACGGCGCGGCAGTAAGCCCGCGTGTCGCGGCGCAGTTCGCGCTTGCCGGAAGCGAAGAGAAGACGCTCGCGGAACAGATCCGGGCAGCCCTGTACATCGAGCCCGGAAAGCAGGCTGTAGCCTAGTCCGCGCCGCACCATCTCCACGCAGATGTCGGAACGGTCGACGACGGTGGAAACGCGCGGCGGCCGGCGGTAGCGCTCCGTCCACCAGCGGTGCAGTTCCGCTTCCAGCGGCGCGTCGGTGGTGATGCGGATCTGGGGCAGGTCGGGCA
Source organism: Pyramidobacter sp. CG50-2 (assembly GCF_003612005.1). Taxonomy (NCBI): domain Bacteria; kingdom Thermotogati; phylum Synergistota; class Synergistia; order Synergistales; family Dethiosulfovibrionaceae; genus Pyramidobacter; species Pyramidobacter sp. CG50-2. Next base: position 30,987 of record NZ_RAWT01000023.1, on the reverse strand, counting down.
GACGCTCCAGCTCGACGGGCGCGGCGCTGACGACGTAATAGTAAGGATCGGCGTCAAGAGGCAAACTTTCTTCCGGCCAATCGAACGGTCCGCGCACGATGGCCACGTGGACTTCACCCGCACTCAGGCGGTGCGACTGAGCGGCGCTGTGTCCGGTGACGACGTGGACGTCCGCGCCGCGGCAGCGGGCGGAGAATTCTTTGAGAATCCCCGGCAGGCAGGCGCGCGCGTAGGCGTTGGCGCAGGCCAGGCGAATCGTGCCGCGCACGTCGGCGCCGCGGTTGTCGATGTATTCGCGCAGCGCCTGCAAACGCTGCAGTTCCTCGGCGGCGTAACGGGCCAGCGCTTCGCCTTCGGCGCTCAGCTCGACGCCGCGCGCTCCGCGGACGACGATGGCGCAGTTCAACTCCTGCTCGATCTGCTGGATGCGCCGCGTCACGGCCGGCTGGCTGACGTACAGCCTCTGCGCCGCGCGCGTGAGATTTTTTTCCGCCGCCAGCGCCGTCAGCAGTGTCCAATCCTTTTCGTTCATGCACCTCGCCTCCTTTTCCGCTTCATTGTAGCAGTCTTTCCTCCAAACGGCGCTATTACGCCAAACGGAAAAGAAGAATGACGCCGGCATGGGGTGAAGCACGTCCGGTTCCTTTCCGCCTCCTTTCGTGCTAAACTGGGCGCAGTCTGCGAAAGGGGGGCGAGCTCCGCATGATACGAAGAGCGACGGGACACGACATCGACGCGGTGCAGCAGATCTACATGGAACTGTTCGCCTGGGAGCGCCGTCACGAGGCGTACTCCAAATGGGTGTCGGGTGTTTATCCCGACCGCACGACGATCCGCCGCGCCATCGCCAAGCAGGAAATGTACGCGCTGTGGGACGAAAAGGGCGAGGGCAAAAAAATTTACGCGGCTCTGGCGATCAGCGGGGAGCAGCCCGAGGACTACGCCCGCGTGAACTGGAAGTTCCGCGCTCCGCCGCGGTTGGTCTTTGTCGTGCGGGCGCTGTGCGTTTCGCCGCTGCGCTTTCGCGAAGGGCTGGGCACGCAGATGATGCACTTCGTCATGGAGACGGCTTCCCGCATGCGCTGCCGCGCCGTGAGATTCGACGTGTGGTCGGGCAACGTGCCCGCCGTGAAGCTGTGCGAAAAGCTGGGCTTCCGCTGCGCCGGCAGGAAAAGCGTGGTGCGTTTCGGCGTCGGAGCCGACGAGCGGGCCTATTACGAATGGGCGCCCGCGGGCGGCGCAGGGAACGGGACCGGAAGGGCTTCTCCCGAGAGTTCGCAGGGGCACGCCTGAAAAAGGCTGCCCACACCATAACATTCCGCATCGGGAGTTTGCCGAGGCGGATCGGGTGTCGCCCGCGACGAGAACGACAAAACCGCGCTCCGAAATTTTATTTTTCGGGGCGCGGTTTTTTTGCGTGGCGGAACGTACCTCTGCCGCCGGTGAAGACCTCGGCGTCGTCATGGCCTTTTCGATTGCGGAACTGGGCGGGAGCGTGTAGAATAACGACACTGGATCGAAACAAAAATTTAAATACGATCGGATAATCTTTAAGAGTTTATTTTAAGGAGGTTGGATGATGGATCCGAAGCAGAAAATTGCCGCTGCGGTGGAACGTCTTGCGCCCGAGCTGATCGCGCTGAGCCACGAGGTGCACGCTCATCCCGAGCTGGGCATGCAGGAGCGCCAGGCCGTGGCCTGGCAGAAGACGCTGCTGGAAAAATACGGCTTCGTCGTCGAAAATCCCTGCTGCGGGCTCGACACGGCGTACCGCGCCGTTAAGGGCACGTTGGGCAAAGGGCCGCAGATTGGCTTTCTGTCCGAATACGACGCGCTCAACGGCCTTGGCCACGCCTGCGGACACAACATGATCTGCGCGGCGTCCTGCGGCGCGGCCATCGCGCTGGCCGAAACGCTGGAAGGCAGGGAGGGCGCGGTCGTCCTCTTCGGCACGCCGGCCGAGGAGACGAGCGGCGGCAAGATCGCCATGGCCGATGCCGGGGCGTTCGACGGGCTCGACTGCGCCATGATGTTCCATCCCAATCCCAGCGAAAATCTCGTCGGCGCCGGCAGCTTGGCTGTCACCGACGTGTTCGTCGAGTTTCACGGCACGTCGGCCCATTCCTCGCGCCCCGCTCTCGGCGTCAACGCGCTGACTTCGACGCTGCACCTGTTTGCGGCCATCAACGCTCAGCTCCACCTCTGGCCCAACAAGAGCAAAATCAACGGCATCGTCACCGCCGGCGGCACGGCCCCGAACATCATCCCCGAGTTCAGCGCCTGCGCGTTCTCCATGCGCGCCGAGAAGCTGAACCAGCTCAGGCCGATGTACGCCGATCTCGAGCGTCTGGCGCGGGCCGCCGCGGCCATGACCGGAGCGGAGCTGAAGATCGCCCATACGCCTTTCTGCTCCGAGCGCTATCCGAACCGGCCGCTGGACGAGACCTTCAAGGCCAACATGGAAGAGCTGGGCGAGCCCATGTCATGGCCCGAGCCCGACCGCATGAGCGGCTCGTCGGACATCGGCAGCGTGTCGGTGCGCACGCCGTCGATTCATCCCTATTTGTCGCTGCACGCGCCTGGCGTCGGCGGCCACACGCCCGAGCTGCGCGAAGCCGCCGTGTCTCGCCGCGCCGACGAGGTGGTGCTGCTGGCCGCCAAGGGGCTGGCCATGACCGGTCTCGACGTGTTCCAGTCGCCGGAGCTGCGCGCCGCGATGAAGGCCGATTTCGAGCGGAACGCCCTGCCGAATAGGGCGCGCTGAATCTTTGAGAAGCGCGGCGATCTTGTGGCGGCTGACATCGTCGCGACAGCGCCGGAAAATGATTTGCCGACGCTGTCGTGACGATTTATAATTCAATGGGTGAGGATTTCGTAAGCTTGGTCGATCTGCGCCAGACGCCGTTCGCCGGCTCGGTCGGAGGCGGTACGGTCGGCATGCTCCGCGGCGACGAGCTCGCGATAGCGCCGTTTGATGTCGTTTTGCGAAGCGTCGCTGCCGAGGCCGAAAATCCCCAGCGCCCACCGGCGAGAAGCGAAGCGCGGCGCCCCGGCGGAGACTTTTTCTGCGGGCGCGCGCGGCGCTGAGGAGGCGCGGCCGCTTCTGCGAGACGGCGAAGTGCCGGCGCACACGCTGAGCAGAGAGACGCCGCCCCAAACGCCGGCGGCGGCGATGAGCAGCCACATGACGGCGGTGCCGACGACGCCGAAGAGGGCGAAAAAGCCGCTGCAGAGCTTCCATGCGAGTCCGAGCAGGCCGAAGAGCCCGTCGACGACGATCAGATAAAGCAGGCGGAACGGCAGCTTGACCAGGAACCAGACGAGGCCGAAAAATCCGTTCACGAGCGTGGGGATCAGCCAGAGAACGAAGAGCACGCCGACGATGCCGCCGAGAAGTCCAAGACGCATCAAGGAAACCACTCCTTTGGAGGAGGCTGGGGAAACAGCCTCTATTGTAGCGTAAAATGGAGCGAAAAAGAATCCTTTCGCCGGCACAGCGGCGGTTTGCCGCCGCCCGCAGCGGGGGGATGGCGCATATCTGAACGGAGGATGCCCCGGTGAACAAAAGTGAGTTTTTCGCCCTGCTGCGGCGCAAGGCGGCGGGGCTGGCGGCGGTCGTCGTGGCCGCTTGCGCGATCGCGGCGGCGATGTTCGCCGTGTATGAGGCGGCGCTATGGCTGCTGCCCGAAGATGTTGCCGGGCGATGGCAGTCGTTCGTCGGGCAGTTTTTCGCCGACCCGCGGAGCTTTCGCGACCTGCTGCTGCGCAAGGGCGCGTCGGCGCCGTGGTTCTTTGTGGGCGTACAGGTGCTGCAGGTGTTGTTCGCGCCGATTCCCGGGCAGGCAGTGGCGCTGGCCGGCGGTTTCGTGTTCGGCTTCTGGAAAGGCTGGGCGCTGACGACGCTGGGACTGGCGCTGGGCAGTCTGCTCGCCATGCTGCTGGCGCGTCTGCTGGGAGAGAGATTCGTGCGCCGCCTCGTGCCCGACGGCGTGATGAAGCGTTTCGACTCGCTGCTGACGAAAGGCGGCTACACGATGTTCTTCATGATCTTCCTGTTGCCGGCGCTGCCCGACGACGCGGTGTGCTTTATCGCCGGCATGACGAAACTGAGACTGCTGCCGCTGTCGCTGGTCTGCCTGCTGGGGCGCGCTCCCGGCATGGCGGTGCTGTCGCTGCTGGGGGCCGAGCTGACCTCGGGGCCGACGGCGGGCGTGAAGGTCCTGTTCACGGCGCTGATGGTCCTTTCGATCCCGCTGTGGATCTTCTGGGAGATCATCGAGGAAAAGATCCGCGCGCTGGTCATAAAGCCGCGGCGGAAATAAAATAGCGCCTTCCAGACAAGAAGCGAGTCAAAAACAGATGGGATGCCCTTCCTGGTAAAATTTTCTCACGAAAAGGCACTTTGCAGATGGCCGTTTCCTCACGAAAAGGCAGATAACACTACGGAACGCACGGCGCGAGGCCGTCTTTTGACCCGCTTGAGAGCGGGAAAAAGGCGGCCTCGGCCGTATCGGCGCTTTTATTTCGTTTTCGCTTCCAAAAATTTGCACGCCGTGGCGACGACGGCGGCGGCGCAGGTTTTGAGGATGGCGTCGTTGGTGCGGAACTGGGGCGAGTGGTGGGCGGCGGCGTAGGGCGTGCCGGGGCCGCCCATGCCGACGTTGAAATAAATGGACGGGCGTTCGGCGGAGTAAAAGTTGAAATCGTCGGAGCCGGAGGAGATGGGGACGCGCTTCACTTTTTCGGCGCCGAACAGTTCTCCGGCCGCCTCTTCGAGCAGCAGCCCCATGGCTTCGTCGTTGACGACGCTGGGATAGACGGGGATGAAACGGAAGTCGGTGCGGCAGCGCATGGCCAGGCCGACGCCCTGGGCGATGCGCTCGATGCGTTCGGGCAGCGTAGCGCGGATATCGGGGTTGGTGGTGCGGATGTTGCCGGTGATCTCGCACTTTTCGGGGATGACGTTGACGGCGCTGCCGCTTTTGAGCGTACCGATGCTGATGACGACGCGCTCGCCGGGCGGGATCTCGCGGCTGACGACGGTCTGCAGGGCGCAGATGATCTGCGCGGCGGCGACGGTGGGGTCGACGGCGTCCTGCGGGCGGCTGCCGTGGCCCCCTTTGCCGACGACGTCGAGTTCCCAGATGTCGCCGGAAGTGGTGGCGGCCCCGGGCGTGAACTGGATCTCGCCTTCGGGGGCGCCGGCGCGCACGTGATAGCCGATGACGGCGTCGACGCCGTCGAGCATGCCCTCTTCGATGAGGGCTTTGGCGCCGGGTGCGGTGGCCTGTTCTTCCGAAGGCTGGAACATGAGGCGCACGCGCCCCGGCAGACCTTTCTCGAGCGCCTTGAAGATTTTGGCCGCGCCCAGCAGCGAAGCGGCGTGGGCGTCGTGTCCGCAGGCGTGCATGACGCCGGGGGCGGCGGAGGCGTATTCAAGATCGTTGTCTTCGCGCGCCACGGCCAGCGCGTCGATGTCGGCGCGAACGGCCACGCAGGGGCCGGGCGAGTCGGGATTGACGTCGCAGACGATGCCGCACCGAGTGCCGGCGAAGCCGCGGCGGAGAATGGCGCAGCCGATCTTTCTCAGCTCGCGTTCGATCGCGTCGGTGGTGCGCACTTCCTGCCAGCCCAGCTCGGGGTGACGATGAAGCTCGTGACGGAGCGCGGTCATTTCGTCTTCGGCCTGAGCGGCCAGCGCGAGGATCTTCGTTTTGTCCATGACTTTATTCTCCCTTTCTCGAGATCACATGAAGTTGACCAGAAAGCCGGCTAGGAACACCGAAGCTATTGTAACGGTCGTGAAGCCGGAAACGAGCATCTGCGGCATGATGCGGCTTTCGATGAACTCCTTTTCCGCGGGCGTGTCGCCGAAGTTGCGCGACACTTCGTCGGCGACGATGTAGGTGCCGGGGAAGCCGATCAGGCAGCAGGCGCCGATGGCCAGCGTCATGTCGAACGAGCTTTTCGCGAAGCGGCTGATCAGGTACGCCGAGGCGACCAGGCCGATCACGGCGGCGGCGAAGGACACGGCGATCGGGTAGAAGAGCGACAGCACCATCTGCGGCGTGGCCTTGTTGAGGTTGACGTACGTGGGCAGAAGCATGATGAACATGGAGAGGCCGCTAGAGGCGGCGATGTCGAGGATCCGTCCTTCGAGAAAGCCCAGCTCGTAGGAGGCGACGCCGAAGACGAGCGCCATCACGAAGGGATGGACGCGGTTGCCGGTCGCCTGCGCAGCGGCGACGGCCAGGGCGGCGACGAGAAAGCTCTTGCACAGCAGCACGAACGGCGTGCGCAGTTTTTTGGGCAGTTCGGGGATCGGCTTTCTGCGCTCGCTCTTTTCAGCTTCGGTTTCCGCAGCCTGCCCGCCGGCGGCGAAGGCGGCCTTGAGGCGGCGCGCTTCGCGGCGCAGGCAGAGACTGGCGATGGGCACGCCGATGAAACCCTGCAGAATCAAGAGCATCGTGATGAACACAAGGATGTCGTTCAGCCCTTTGGCCTGGGCGGCTTCGCTCATGATCAGCATGGCCACGTTGCCGCCGGAAATGGGACCGGTGGCGGTGAGGGCGAAGTTCATGCCGATCAGCGGACTTCCGATCAGAATCACGGCGGCCGAAGCGGCGCACATGGTCGCCAGCGCGATCAGTACGGTGCGGTACTGCGCCAGCATGGCCCGGCCGTCGATCATCGTGCCCATGTGCACCATCAGCACGGGAATGAACGTCATCGCCAGACTCATCAGCCCCGTGGTCTTGAACAAGTCCGCGGGCATCCCCAGCCAGAAAGCGGCGAGAATCATGCCCGAGGAGACGAAGCGCATGGAAACGAGCGCCCGGGTGCGCGAGGCGATCAGATCGCCGACGGTGAAGAAGCCGAGAACGACGAGAATCGACTGAAGCTGAGTGAACTGCATGACAAAAACCTCCCTGAAATGAACGGGATCCCGCGAGGATCCGTGAAGTCCGGCCGACGACGGCCGCCGAATTCCGCACGCTGCGATGTTCGTCTTGTTTGAGCCGCCAACCGGGCTCCATGGACATTCCCCCTTTCCAGACGCTGAACGGAAGATAAACGAAAAAGAGCCGGTTCCCGCATGAATGGGAACCGGCTCTTCGTATCCGGACGGATTTATTCAGACCGCAGCACGACAGCGCGTCGGTCCTCGTCGAAGAGAGTCCCCACGCTGCGCCACCACATGCCGTTGTCAAAGCTGTTATGGATATGGATGGTTGCCGAGATCATGAAAGTTCACGCCTTTGCAAAAGATTGGGAATTGCTTGGCGCATTTTATAGCACGAAGAGCCGACGTTGTCAAGAGAATCCTTGCGTCCCCGAAAGGGGCGCCGATCCGGTGGCGCGGCGAAAGAATCCGCCTCCCTCTTGAATTTTTAAATAGGAATCGTCATAATGAATTTGCGCGCTGCTATAATAAAATCGAGAAATCACGGACGGGAAAGCAAGGCGACTCTTTCGGGGAGGTGACCGTTGTGTTTGGAGACACGATCGCGGCAATTTCAACGGCTTGGGGAAACAGCGGCATTGCCATTGTGCGGCTTTCGGGGCCCGACGCTTGGGCGATCGCGCAGCGTCAGGTGCGTCTTCAGACCGGGGCGCCGCTGAAACCGCGTTTCGCGCGTAACGCTGTGCTGCTCGACGAGGCGGGGGAAGTGATCGACCACATTCTCGTGCTGCCGTTTCGCGCTCCTCACAGCTATACCGGCGAGGATCTGGTAGAGCTGCACTGCCACGGCGGCAGCCTGGCGGCGCAGCGCTGCCTCGAACTGCTGATCTCCGGCGGCGCGCGCATGGCCCTGCCCGGCGAGTACACCCGCCGCGCCTTCGAAAACGGCCGCCTCGACCTCTCGCAGGCCGAAGCCGTCGGCGCGCTGATTCAGGCCCGCAGCAACGAGGCCCTGCGCGCCGCCAACCGCACGCTGGACGGCGAGCTGACGCGCGCCGTCGGCGAGATTTACGAGGAACTGACCGCCCTCGGCGCGGAGATCGAAGTCGGCCTCGACTTTCCCGAGGAAGACGTGCCCTACGTCGCCGACGAGTCGCTGGCCGACCGCCTCGAGGTGGTGCGTCAGTCGCTGGCGGATCTGCTCGAGCGCTGCTCTTCCGGCGTCATCCTGCGCGAGGGCATCCGCGTCGCCATCGTCGGCCGCCCCAACGCCGGCAAATCGTCGCTGCTCAACGCCCTGCTCAAGGAGTCGCGCGCCATCGTCACCGCCATCCCCGGCACCACGCGCGACGTCATCGAAGCCGTGCTCACCTACCGCGGTATCCCGCTGCGCCTCGTCGATACCGCCGGCATCACCGAGAACTATCACGACGAAGTGGAAGCCATCGGCGTCGAGCGCGCCCGCGCCGCCATGAAAGAGGCCGACGTCTGCGTCTGGGTGATCGACGGCAGCGAACCGCTTCATCAGGAGGACGTGGACCGCGTCCACGAGCTGGCCGACACGCCGCACCTCGTCGTCCTCAACAAGGCCGACCTGCCGCAGCAGATCAGCGAAGCCTCGCTGACGGCCCTGATCCCCGCCAGTACGGTGATCTCCGTCTCTGCGGCCGAGGGACTGCGCCTCGACGAGCTGAAAGAATCCCTCGTCGGCCTCGTCTCCGGCACCGGCGCTCTCGACACGGGACTGAACGCCAGCTCGCGTCAGGTGGAGGAGCTGCGCGGCGCCATCGCCAGCGTCGGCACGGGACTGAAAGCTCTCGGCGACGGTCTCGATCAGGCGCTCGTCTCCGGCTGCGTCGGCGACGCCCGCCGTTCGCTCTCCCGCATCCTCGGCGGCGACCGCGACGAAGATTTGCTGCACGAGATTTTCGGCCGCTTCTGCATCGGCAAATAACGGCGAAAACTTTTCGCCGGAAAATATTCAAAGGGCGCGCGGCGCATGATGCCCACCGGATCATCGTGCGCCGCGCGGAAAGGATGTTCCACGTGGAACATCCGCGACGGTCGTCCGGCGACGAGCCGGACGCTGAAATCGTCAAAAACGCAAAGGAGGCGGGACCTATGGAAGCTCTCGAATGCATCAGAGGGCGCCGCAGCGTGCGCAGATTTTCGGACGCGCCCGTGGCAAAGGAAGAGATCGAGCGCATCGTGGACACGGCGCGTTTCGCCCCGACGTGGAAGAACTCGCAGACGGTACGTTACATGGCCGTGCTCGATCCGGCCCTGAAAGGCCGGATCGCCGCCGAGGGACTGATGGGCTTCGAGCGGAACGCGCAGATCGTCGCCGGCGTGCCCGCGTTGATCTTGCTCATAACGCTCGACGGCGTCAGCGGTTATGACAAGGACGGCGTGCCGTCCACCTCCAAGGGCAGCCACTGGCAGTCGTTCGACGCCGGCCTGGCCGCCGAGGCCTTCTGTCTTGCCGCGCATGAAGCCGGTTTGGGAACGGTGATCATGGGCGTCTTCGACAACGACGACGTCTGCCGTCTCGCCGGCCTGCCCGAGGGGCAGTCGGTTTCCGCGCTGATCGCTTTGGGACGCCCCGCCGAAACGCCCGCCGCGCGCCCGCGCAAGTCCGTGGAAGAACTGCTGATCTGGCGTTGACTCATGGTTCGATAAAAAAGCCGCCGCTTTTCCGATGCGAAAGCGGCGGCTTTTTTGTGTCGAGGATCGCGTTGGGCGGTCAACGCCGAGGCGAAACGGAATGGATGCTCCCGTCCATCGTTCGAGATTTACCGCCGCGCCGCGAGATGGCGCTCGATGGCGCCGATGGCGGCGGCGATGGCGCGGGCGATGTCGTCTTTGGCCATGGAAGGCTGGGCCGTGGCCTGACGGGCGGCCTGTTCGGGAGCGTAAGGCACGTGCATGAAGCCGCCGATGGCGTCGGGCAGTTCGTGGGCAAGGTGATAGAGCACGCCGTACATCACGTGGTTGCAGACAAAAAGCCCGGCCGTGTTGGAGACGCGCGCCGGGAGACCGGCGATACGGATGGCGGCGGCCATGTCCTTGACGGGCAGCGTGGCGAAATAGGCGGCGGGGCCGTCGGCGAAGATCGGTTCGTCCATGGGACGATTGTTCTCGTTGTCGGGGATGCGCGCATCGCTCAGGTTCAGCGCCACGCGTTCGGGCGTGACTTCCATGCGTCCTCCCGCCTGGCCGACGCAGAGCACGGCGTCGGGCCGGTGTTCGCGCAGCGCGGCGCGGATCACGGCGATGGACGTGCCGAAGACGACGGGCAGGATCAGCTTGACGATCTCCAGCGCCCCGATCCGATCGGGCACCAGCGCCAGCGCTTCCTGCGCGGGGTTGATCGTCTCGCCGCCGAAGGGCTCGAATCCAGTGAGAAGCATTTTCACGGTCATTCCTTCTTTCTTCGATCGCAGAGTGTGAAATTCACGCCAGCGCGCGGCGCAGGGCGGCAAGCAGCCGTTCGTTTTCGGCGCGCCGTTTGACGCCGACGCGGTAGTAACGTTCGTCGAGACCCGTGTAATTGGCGCAGGAACGGATCAGGACGCCCTGCGCGAGCATGGGCTCGAACAGCGGCTTCTCGCTGCGGAAGAGAATGTAGTTGGCGGCGCTGTCGTAGACTTTGAATCCCAGTTCGCGCAGCCCCGCGCGGACGAAGGCTCGTTCCGCCGCGACGACGGCGCGGGTACGGGCGGTCCATTCCCCGTCGCCGGACAGCGCCGCGAGGCCGGCCGTCTGCGCCGGGGCGGAGACGCTCCAACTCTGGCCGAAAGCAGCGACCTTTTCGACCAGCCGGCGATCGGCCGAAATCATGAAGCCCAGCCGCAGGCCAGCCATGGCGTACAACTTGGTGAACGCATCGACGATGACCAGATGCGGATGCGCGTTCAGCAGCGGGCGCGCCGACGGCGCCCCGGTGAAGGGAAGAAAGCACTCGTCGACGACGAACAGCGTGCCCCGCTTCTCGCACACGGCGGCGATCTGGCCGATCAGCGCGGGACAGGTCAGCTGTCCCGTGGGATTGTTGGGATTGCAGAGGAAAAATAGGTCCGGCGCGTAGGAGCCCGTCAATTCGCCGAGGATCCCGCCGCCGAGAGCGAAGTCGTCTTCCTCGCGCAGGATGAACTTCTTCACCCGAGCGCCGGAGAGCAGCGCGGCCTTCTCGTATTCCGAAAAGGTCGGCGCGCAGAGCAGCGCTTTTTCCGGCTTTCGGGCTAGGCAGAGGCGGATGATCAAATCGGCGGCGCCGTTGCCGCAGAGCAGCTGCCACGGCTCGACGCGCAGCGCGCGGGCCAGCGCCGCCCGCAGCGCGCGGCAGTGCGGGTCGGGATAGGCGGCGTAGGAATCGACGCCGGCCCGCAGCGCTTCGCGCACCGCCGGCGGCATGCCCAGCGGATTGAGATTGACGGAGAAATCGAGATCGACGTCGCGGGAATAAACGTCTCCGCCGTGGTCGAATTTTTTCAAAGCGAAGCCTCCCAAATAGCCCCCGCTTTCGGAAAGACGCCAGGCCGAGCAGGGGCGGACTGCCGTCATACTAACACAGCGCCGATGAAAATAAAAGCCGCCGTGCGGACGGCGGCTCTCGAGGTGTCGAAAAGAGGATCAGTCAAGCTTCCAGGGCGAGGCGGCTGCCGCCAGTACAGGCAGCCGATCATAACTTCGGGATCCGTCCGAAGTTCTCGTCGATATAAGCGATAAACGGTTTGACGCCGACTTTTTCCCGATTGCCGCGGTACCATGCGTACGCTCTTTCGAGCCCGTCCTCCAGGGACGTCGTCTCCGGCATCATCGCGCGCTGATTTTCCACGTTGAGGCGGTACTCGTAATCGTAAAAGCTGAAATAGTTCCGCTGTTCGACGTCCTCGTGGACGCCGACGTATTCGGGCTTTCGGCCGACGATCCGATAGCACAGGGCCGCCCAGTCTTTCACGGTGATCGGATCGTTGTTTCCAACGTTGAAAACATGGCGTTCCGGTCGTTTTTCGAGAACAACGTCAATGAACCTGCACAGATCCCTTACGTGGAAAAACTGCAATCTCATCGCCCCGTCCTTCGGCAGGAAGAACGGGCGCTTTTTTTCCGCGCATTCAAAAACGAACGCCTCGCGGTAGACGTTGTTCATTTCTCCGTACAGATACGGCGGGCGCAAAATATACGCGCCGGGGAAGCGCTCCTGGAGCGCCCGTTCCGCGAGGATCTTGCCGACGCCGTACTCACCCCAGAACTTGTTCGGCCCCAACGGACTTTCTTCCCGGAACGGCTGCGCTCCCGTTTCGGGATAGACGGCGCTGGAGCTGATCATCACGTAAGCGCCGCAGTCGCCCAACGCGCCGGTCAAAGCGACGATGTCCCGCGCGTCGTACGCCGTCACGTCGACGACCGCGTCGAAACGGACGTTTCTCAGCTTGTCCCCGATGGAATGACGATCGCACTTTATCAGGCTGACGCCGGGCGGCTGCGTTTTGGTGCCCCGGTTCAACACGAAAACCTCATGCCCCCGCGCGGCGCAGTATTCGGCGACATAACGGCTCACAAATACCGTTCCGCCCGTAACCAAAATTTTTTTCATCGTCGTCCTCCCGCTTTCGCAAACTGGATTTTACCGATCGCCTCTGCGTCGAAAAGACGGCGGCGCATGTACCCCGGCGCGGCTCATACTATTTCTTAATTAAAAAGCCGAACGCAAGGGCGCTGCGGGGGAGATTCACAAAGCGAGCTGCGCAGACCGCGCAGCGGTCGAGATAGTCCTGAGCGACTGGACTCCCCCGTAGCGCCCTGCAAACTATGTCAGCGTTTTGATCAAAAATTAGTATCGAAAGCCGCGGACAATCAGAAGGCGCAGCGCCAGCGCGAAGAAGAAGGAGAGCGCGGCGGTCGCGAAAAGGAGCTTGTGGGCGCGGGCGATGTCGGCGGTCTCCACGGGGCGCAGCGGATCGCCGAGGAACGGTTTGGCCTCGACCTGTCCGCCGTAGCTGGCGGGGCCGGCCAGCCGGACGCGCAGCGCCCCCGCGCAGGCGGCTTCGGCGTGGGCGGAGTTGGGGCTGGCGTGCCTGAGGCGGTCGCGGCGGAAGATCCGCCACGCGTTGGCCATGTCGAAGCGGCACAGTCCGGCGGCGGCGACCATCAGCAGCCCGGCCAGGCGGGCGGGGACGAAGTTGACGAAGTCGTCGAGACGAGCGGCGGCCGTGCCGAACCGGCGGTAACGCTCGTTCTTGTAGCCGATCATCGAGTCCATGGTGTTGACGGCCTTGCAGAAGCAGCCTCCGGGCACGCCGAAAAGTCCGATCCAGAACAGCGGCGCGACCACGCCGTCGGCGGTGTTCTCGGCCACGGTCTCGACGGCGGCTTCGACGACGCCGGTCTCGTCGAGGAACTCGGTGTCGCGCCCGACGATCATCGAAAGCCAGTAACGCGCGCTTTGCAAGTCGCCGGCTTCCAGCGCCGCGGCGACCTTGCGGCTTTCGTCGCGGAGGGAACGCGCCGCCAAAAGCTGATAACAGAAAAAGCTCTCCGCCGCCAGCCCGGCCCAGAACGAACGGTCGTACAGGGCGCGCAGCAGCAGCGCCGGCAGCGCCGTGCAGACGGCGGCGACGGTCAGGGCCAGCAGGGCCCCCGCGGCGCGCTCGCCCCGTTTCGTGGGGGGGAAGAGCGGGCGCAGGATCTTTTCGCCCCAGGCGATCAGTTTGCCGGCGAAGACGACGATGTGGGGAAAGCCGTGCGGGTCGCCGCACAGCAAATCGAGCGCGAAACCGACGGTCAGCGCCGCCGCCGAAGCGGGGAACGTCATGCGAGGTCGCCGCCTTCGAGGCGCAGGCGCGCGCCGTCCCAGACGCAGCGCACGACGCCGCAGTTTTTCACGAAGCCGTCGTAAAAGGGGCGCGGCGGCTCGCAGAACTCGCTGAGGACGGCCATGATCGTGCCGCCGTGAACGACCGCGGCGATACGGCCGCAGCCGCGCGACTGCGCGGTCATGTCCATAAATCCTTGGCGGCAGCGCCGCCGCAGCGCCGCCATGTCTTCGCCGCCGGGGATCGGCCCTTCGCCGCGCGATTCGAGCCAGGCGGCGTAGGCGGGGTCGCCGCGTGCGAGCTGGTCGTGCGACCGCCCCTCGAAGCGGCCGAAGTCGATCTCGACGAACGCCCCGATCACGACCGGTTCGAGGCGCGGAAAGAGGATCGCGGCGGTCTGGCGGCAGCGGCGCAGCGGGCTGACGAAGATTTTTTCCACCGGCGGCAGTCCGGCGGCGCAGACGCGGGCCTGCGTGACGCCGAGTTCGCAAAGCGGCTCGTCGCGGCGGCCGAGATAGAGACGCGCCCGGTTGCTGACCGTCGCGCCGTGACGGATCAGAAGGATCCGCACAGCGCGAACCTCGCGATCTCCGCGGCCTGTCCCAGCGCCATGCCGGCCAGCATGGCCAGCTCGAGCGTCTGCACGAAAAATCCCGACGTGTCGCCGGTGATGCCGCCGAAGCGCCTCTCCGCCATGGCGTGATAGGCAAACCACGCCGCCACGGCGCCCAGCAGCGCGCCGGTGCCGGCGTACAGGTCGCAGAAGTCCATGGCGACCGCGCAGGCGGCGATCCATCCCCAGGCGCAGCGGCGCACCAGCAGCGTCTGCGCCGGCTGCTGAAAACGCGCCAGCATGCCGCCGCCGCGGGCGTTTTTGCGGCTGAGCACCGACAGCACGGAGACGGCGCGCGACATCGTGAAGATCAGGCAGAAGACTCCCGGCAGCCCCGCCGCCTCGCTGACGAGGCCGAGGTCGAGCACGATGTAAACGCCGCAGTAAATGATCGCGAACGCGCCGGCGCGCGAGTCCTTCATGATCTCGAGACAGCGCTGCGGCGGCTGATGGGACGCAAGGGCGTCCACGGTGTCGCAGAAGCCGTCCATGTGGATGCCGCCGCTGACCAGCAGCGGCACGGCCACGGCCACGGCGCTGCGCAGCAGCAGATTGAAGCCGGCAAACCAGCACAGCCACAGCCACGCGCCCTGCGCCGCGCCGATCAACAGGCCGACCGCGGGCAGGAAGCAGAACGAGCGGGCCAGCGACTTTTCGTCCCATCCGCACTGCGGCACGGGAACCGCCGAATACGTGGACAGCGCGATCCAAAACGGTTTCAGCCAATCCATGGACATTCTCCCTTCAGCAGCCGCGGCGCGCCGCCGCGCATTTCGATCACCGCGTCGGCCGCGGCGGCCAGTCGTTCGTTGAGGCGATTCAGTGCCGCCGCGTAATCTTTCGTGGCCGCGTCGCAGCCGTCGCCGCTCACCCCGCCGATCGTCACGGCGATCACCACGGCGGCGCGCCCGGCGAGAGAAACGATCTGGCGCAGCGCCTCGTTCTCCGCATCGGGGCGGCCGCGGCCGAACATCTCGTTGGCGAGCAGGTTGGACACGTCCTCGAGCAGCACCAGCGCGTCCGTTCCGGCGGAAATCCCGTCGAGCCCGCGCGGGCACTCCGCGGTGACGAATCCCTGCCCGGCGCGTTGGCGGCGGTGCCTGTCGACGCGGGCCGCGCCCTCGACCCCGCAGGGGACCATCGTCGCGGCGTAAATCCTGGGGCCGGAAAAGCGCGAAGCGATCGTTTCGGCAAAACGGCTTTTCCCGCTGTTGCTGGCGCCGGTCAGTAAAATCAGCATCCGTCACGCCTCGTGCGACTTCGGGCGCGAAGATGTTCCACGTGGAACATTCTCATTCTTCGTCCTTCGCGGCGGCCCGCTCGCGCTCCTGCATGGCCTTGACGATCTTCGTGAAGCGCGCGGCGATGTAGCCATAGCTGTCGCGCCGGTGCGGGATCAGGCAGTTCGAGCAGTCCTTGACGCCGTTTTCGAGGTAACGGAAGTTGCCGCCGCACTCGCGCCCGAGGCAGTACAGCGGACAATAACAGAACAGGCAGTTGAAGTCCTCCGGCGCGACTCCCCTGTGACACGGGAAGAACTCGCAGTCTTTGTGGCTGAAGAACGAATATTTGCATTCCTCCGGCTTTTTGTTCATGACGTCTTTTCTGCTCACGCGATCCCCTCCTGTGCTGGAAGCAAAGGCTACGATGGCGAACGGAAAAAACGCTCGGGCTTTCGCGAGTCGCCGGCGGCGTTTTTTCTCCGTTTTTTCGTGGTGGATTTTGTTCTCAAAAACTTTATGACTGCGGCGTGTAGGCTTCCATGCCGATGTCGCTGAAGACGAGACCGTCGTAGAGCGCCATGGCCATGTCCAGCAGCGGGAACAGGCACAGCGCCCCCGTGCCCTCGCCGAGGCGCATCCCGGCGCGGATCACCGGCTTCAGTCCCAGCTCGTCGAAGACCCTGCGCGCCGCCGGTTCCGCCGACATGTGGCTGGGAATCATGGCGAAGGCGCAGCCGGGGCACAGCCGGCGCGCCGCGAGCGCGCTGACGGCGCTGATGACGCCGTCGATCACCACGGGCAGACGGCACATCGCGCCGCCGATGAACAGCCCCGCCATGGCGGCGATGTCGAAGCCCCCCAGCTTGCCGAGCACGTCCAGAGCGTCGCCCGCGTCGGGGCGGTTGACGGCGATGCCCTTTTCGATCGCCGCGATCTTGCGCTTCAGCCCTGCGTCCGAAAGCCCGGCGCCGCGTCCGGTGATCCCGCGCGGCTCGCAGCCCAGCAGCACGGCGGCCACGGCGGCGCAGGTCGTGGTGTTGCCGATGCCCATCTCGCCCGTGGCGATCAGGCGGTAGCCCTTTTCGCGGCACTCGCGCGCCGTTTCGATGCCGACGCCGATCGCCCACAGCGCCTGTTCGCGCGTCATCGCCGGGCCGGAAGTGAAGTCGCGCGTGCCGGCGGCGACGCGGCGGCTGATCAGCCCCGGCGCCTCGGGCGGATATTTCACGCCCACGTCCACGGGGATCACGTCCACGCGCGCCACGCGCGCCATCAGGTTGGCGGAGGAACAGCCCTTCGCCAGATCTGCGGCCACCAGCGCCGTGATCGACTCGTCCGTCTGCGTCACGCCCTGCGCGATCACGCCGTTGTCGGCGCACATCACCACCAGCGCTCGTTTGCCGATGTCGAAGCGTGCCTCGCCCGTGATCCCGGCGATCCGCGTCACCAGGTCCTCGAGCGCGCCCAGGCTTTTCAAGGGCTTGGCGACGAGGCTCCAGCGTTCCAGCGAAGCCTTGACCGCCGCCGCGTCGGGGCCGGTCAGGCGCGAGTTGATTTCGTTCAGATCGACGTTCACGTGAGTTTTCCCCTTTGTCGTGCGGAATTTGCCGCGCCCGGCGAACCGCGCGCTTTTTTCGCCCCTATTCTATCACTCGCGCGCCGTTCCCCCAAACGGCGGCCGTTTGACAGCGTCCGCAAACGGGAATAAGATAATCGGCGCGCTCTGTGAGCGGCAAATTTTGCGAAACGCAGGTGAACGACATGATCCCTCGAAAGATCCTCGGCGTTTACGGCGGCATGGGCCCGGCGGCCTCGGCCGAATTTCTGCGCCTGCTGGCGGCGATGGCCCCGGCGAAGCGCGACCAGGAACATCCCGTCGTCTACGTTTACTCCAACGCGCAGACGCCCGACCGCACGGCGGCGTTTTTCGGCCGCGGCGAAAGCCCCGCCGCCGCGCTGCGCCAGGGGCTGGACACGCTGTGCGGCTGGGGCGCCGATCTGCTGGCCGTGCCCTGCAACACGGCGCACATCTTCATCGATCCGTTCCGCGCCCAGCTGCGCTCGCCGCTGATCCACATCGTCGAAGCCACCGTCGCCGACGCGGTCAGAGCCGCGCCCGACGGCTGCTGGATCATCGCCACCGGCGCGACGATGGATTCGGGCATCTACGAGAAGGAAGCGGCGCGCCGCGGCTACCGCTTCTTCGCCCCCAGCGAAGAAGTCCGCGAACTGGCGACCCAAGCCATCGTCCGCGTCAAGGCCGGCGAACTGAAAGCCGGCGGCGCGGTCATGGAAGAGATCGCCGCCAGGCTGTGGGCCGTCCGCCGCGCCCCGATCGTTACCGCCTGCACGGAACTGCCGCTCGCCTACGACGCCAGCTCGCTGCCGCCGGAAATGGGCATCTCCAGCCTGCGCAGTCTCTCGCGCGCCTGCCTCGAAGCCCTCTACGCGGAAGAGTAGAAAAGACGAACGGAGATCACGAACCGCGAGGGCGGGCGATTGGCCAAAATCCAATCGCCCGCCCTCGCGGTTTTTCGCGCCGGATTCAAATTTTCCCGCGCCCGGCGCGGCGCGTTTTCCTCAGCAGAGCGAACAGCTTCATCAGCGCCCCTTCGCGGAAAGCGACGGCGTCGCGGGGGCACATCTCGTGACAGCAGTAACAGCGGATGCATGCGGCGTAGTCGAAAACCAGCGTTTCGTTTTCCAGCCTCAGCGCCTCGGCGGGACAGACGGCGACGCAGCGGCCGCAGGCGATGCAGCGCTCGCGAATCTGCTCGGGGCGCGAGGCGAGAAAGCGCCGCCCGAAGCGGTCCATAAAGCGCGGCATCAGGCTGAGCTCGTCCAGCGCCGGGATGTCGACGTCGGGGAAACGGCCGGAGGGATCGAAGTCGCCGCGCCACTTTACGCCGCTCAGATCGCAGCCTGCGAAGCCGCGGGCACGGGCCGCCTGCAGCAGAAAGAAATCCTGCGGAGGCAGCCCCATCATGGCCGACAGCGCCGCGTCGAGCGCCAGCGCATCGCCGCTCGCGCCGATCAGGCCGAAAGCGCGCGGCCGGCCGTTGCCGGGGCCGCGCCCTTCCATGCCGATGACGCCGTCGACGATCGAGAGCAGGGGCGGCAGCGACAGCGAAATGTCCAGCAGCAGATCGGCGAAACGGCGGCGGTCCAGTCCCACGGCATAGTGCCATTGGGCCTTGCGCGTGCCGACGACAGTGCCGAAAAGATTTTTGACCGCCAGCGACAGCTGCATCTGGCAGTGTGTTTTCATTTTCGGCAGGCTGACGACGGCGTCGGCCTCGAGCGCGTCGGCCGAAAGCTCGAGCCGTTTGTTGACGCGTCCCGCCGCCGGCGGACAGAGCGTGGAGCGCCCCAGCTCCTGCACCGGCACGCCGAGGCGCGCTCCCACCTCGCCGATGCCCGATGCCTTCGCCACCCGCGCGAACGGTTCGATGCCCGGACTGTCGCCGATCACCGGCCGGCAGCCCAGGTCGAGCAGGGCGCGGCAGACCGAATCGACGAGCGCCGGGTGGGTGGTCACGCATTTGTCCGGCGCGCGGGCGGCGAGCATGTTGGGCTTGACCAGCACGTACCCGCCGCGCGGGAATGCGCGCAGCGACAGACATTCCCGCACGATCGGATCGAGCCGTGCGGGCGAGTAGTCTTCACAGTGAAAAAGCGCGACGGTCGTCACGGGCTGACTCTCCTTGGGAAAAATCCGCCGGCCGGGACGGAAAAGGCGGGGCGCGTTCAGCTTTTCGCGCCGGAAAGGCCGCGCGGTGTGACGCCCTTGGGGATAGGCACGTAGGTCTCGCCCCGCAGGCGCTCTTTCAGTTCCTCCTGGGCTTTCTTGAGCAGTTCGGGATCGGTCATCAGGTCGTAGCCGGCCGCGGCCATGACCTTGCCGGCCTGGAGCATGCCCTTGTGCGCCAGCGGCGATTTTCCGACCGTCACGACCTGCCAGGAATGACCGGGCGTGCTGTTGGCCCAGGTGCCCATGTAGATCTGGGCCGTGGGCGTCTGCCAGGACACGTCGCCCACGTCGGTGGAGCCGCCCATGGGAACGCCCGAGGGCACGTAGGGCAGGATGCGGCGCGGCAGCGGATCCTTTTTGGCTTCTGCGAGGGCCTCGCGCCCCGCCTCGCCGGCGCCCCTGACGCGCTTTTCCAGATCTTCGAAGCGCCCCGGCTCGGGCGTGGTCTCGAAGATCTTGCGCGCGAGCTCCTCGTCGGCGGTGTCGAAATGGGGCGCGCCGAAGAATTCGAGATTTTTTTGCAGGCAGCGCTCCATCGTCTCGTTGTTGACGATGTTGGCGCAGGATTTGACGAAATCCTTTTCCACCGTCGTGTCGGTCATCAGCGCCGCGCCCCGGGCGATGCGGTCGACGCGCTCGACGATCTCCTTCACCTGACCGCTCTTGGGGGCGCGCAGCAGGTAGAGCACCTCCGCGTAGGGCTGCACGACGTTGGGCGAGACGCCGCCCGCATCGGTGATGGCGTAGTGCATGCGCGCTTCCTGAATGACGTGCTCGCGCAAAAACTGCACGCCCACGTTCATCAGCTCGACGGCGTCGAGGGCGCTGCGGCCGAGATGGGGCGCGGCGGCCGCGTGGGCGCTGACGCCGCGGAAGCGGTAATAGATCTGCGCGTTGGCCAGCGACGAGGTGCCGGCGGTGAAGGTGCAGTTGGACGGGTGCCAGGTGACGGCGGCGTCCACGTCGGCGAAGACGCCCTCGCGGACCATGAAGGCCTTGCCGCTGCCGCCCTCTTCGCCGGGGCAGCCGTAATAGCGCACGGTGCCTTTCAGTCCCTGTTCCTGCATGACTTTTTTCAGCGCCGCGGCGGCGGCGATGGAGGCGACGCCGAGCAGATTGTGTCCGCAGCCGTGCCCGTTGCCGCCGGGGACTTCCGGATCCCTGCGGTCGAGCCCGGCCTTCTGGCTCAGCCCGGCCAGCGCGTCGAACTCGCCGAGGAAAGCGATCACGGGGCGTCCTTCGCCCCATTCGCCGCAGAACGCCGTCTCCACGCCGCCGACGTTCGTCGCCACGTTGAACCCCTCTTCCTCGAGCAGGCGGATCTGCGCCGCCATCGACTTGTGCTCGCGAAACGCCGTCTCCGCGTAGCCCCAGATCTCGTCGGCCGTTTCGGCGTAACGGACGCCGCGCGATTCGATGATCTCGCCGATTTTTTTCTTGTCCATGGAACATCGCTCCCTTCAAAGAATGACGCCGCTTCCGCAGGTCCATGCCGGCCGCGGAATGTTTGAGATTTTTATTATAGCGCCTTCCTTTTCTCCTGCGCAAGAAAGCTTTCGGCTCGCCGCATTCCGGCCGGCCGCGCGGATAAAACGTTGCGAGGTTTTCTGAATTTGCGGTCTATTCCCAATGTTTTTCGACGAAAATCTCGCGGATGCCGTCGAAATTTTCATTAAAAGACAGCATTGAATCGGCCGTTCCGTGTTATATAATTTTACTTAAGCAGTTTCTGCTGCGACTTTTATTTATCGTTTTTATTTATCTGAGGAGGGGTTCTCATGGCAGAAAAACGCGGAGTTCCTTTGATTTGGCAGATCAGCATCGGTTTTGTCGCCGGCATCCTGTTCGGCAGAATGGCCGCGCCGGATGTGGTGGCGTATGTGGACCCCCTTGGCAAGATCTTCATGGCCCTGCTGAGCATGCTGATCGTGCCGCTGGTCCTGTCGAGCCTCGTCGTCGGCGTGGCGTCGCTGGGCGACCTCAAGTCGCTGGGCCGCATCGGCGTGAAGACGATCGCCCTTTATCTGGTCACCACGGCGGTCGCCATCGCCATCGGTCTGGCTCTGGGCAATCTCATGCAGCCGGGCGCCGGCATGGACATCGCCCTTGCCAAGGCGGTCGAAGGCAAGGCCGCGCCCTCGCTGGGGCAGGTGCTGACGAACATGTTCCCGAAGAACGCCTTCGCGTCGATGGTCAATGCCAACATGCTGCAGATCATCGTCTTCGCGCTGTTCCTCGGCGTTTCCATGACGCTGGCCGGAGAGAAGGGCAAGCCCGCGCTCGACTTCTTCAACTCGATAGCGGAGACGATGTACAAGATGACCGCGATCGTCATGAAGTTCGCGCCTTACGGCGTCTTCGCGCTGATCGCCGTGACCGTTTCCAAGTACGGCGCCGCGGTGCTGCTCCCCTTCATAAAAGTCATCGGCGCCGTCTACATCGGCTGCATCCTGCACGCCGTGCTCGTCTATTCCGGGCTGGTCGCCGTTTTTGCGCGCAAGAGCCCGCTGTGGTTCTTCAAGGGCATCAAGGAAGCCAGCCTGACGGCGTTCGTCACGCGCTCCAGCTCGGGCACGCTGCCCGTCACGATGGAGTGCTGCCATAACATGGGTGTTCCCGACAAGGTGGCGTCCTTCGTGCTGCCCTTGGGGGCGACGATCAACATGGACGGCACGGCGCTGTATCAGGGCGTCTGCGCGCTGTTCATCGCCCAGGCCTTCGGCATCCCGCTGAGTCTGACGGCCCAGCTCGGCATTCTCGTCACCGCCACGCTCGGTTCGATCGGCACGGCCGGCGTTCCCGGCGGCGGGCTGATCATGCTCACCCTCGTCACCACCCAGGCCGGCTTGCCCATGGAAGGCGTGGCCATGATCGCCGGCATCGACGCGGTGCTCGACATGATCCGTACGTCGCTGAACATCACCGGCGACGCGGCCGTGGCGACGGTGGTCGCCAAGAGCGAAGGCGCCGAACTGTAAGTTCGGGCGGGGAAAGAATCGCCGACAGCGAATTGAGAACAAGAAAACGCTCTCCCGACAGTGTCGCGGGAGAGCGTTTTCTTGTTCTGTCCGGCGCGGGCGGCGTCGTTGTTTTTTTCGCTTGGCAAGGTATAAAAAGTCTTGAACGACTTAACTCTTTCAGTGCGGCGGCGTTGCAGTGATAAAATAATCAATTATGTTTTTGCGGGCGCGAGCGTCGTTTATGAAATCGGGTGAATCGTATGGAGCGCGGGAACAATCAAATCGTCGAGGGCGTGATCTGGAAGCAGCTGCTGGCCTTTTTCTTCCCGATCATGCTGGGCACGTTTTTTCAGCAGCTGTACAACACGGTCGACGCGGTCGTGGTCGGCCGCTACGTGGGCAAGGTGGCGCTGGCGGCCGTGGGCGGCCCGACGAGCACGGTGATCGCGCTGCTGGTGGGCTTTTTCGCCGGGCTGTCGACGGGCGCCACGGTGGTGATCGCGCAGTTTTTCGGCGCCGGCGACCCGGAACGCACGTCGCGTGCGGTGCACACGGCGATGGTTCTGGCGCTGGCGGCCGGCGCGGCGATGACGGTCCTGGGCGTGACGGCCGCGGGGTGGACGCTGGAAAAGATGCGCACGCCGCCGGACGTGATGCCTCACGCCGTGTCGTATCTGCGCATTTACTTCGCGGGCATCGTTCCCTCGCTGCTGTACAACATGGGCTCGGGGATTTTGCGCGCCAAGGGCGACTCGAAGCGCCCGTTCTATCTGCTGGCGGGCGGCACGGCGGTCAATCTCGCCGCCGATCTGCTGCTGATCGTGCGTTATAACTGCGGCGTGGACGGCGTGGCCTACGCCACGATCCTCTCGCAGGGATTCTGCGCCGCGGGCGTGTGGTGGCTGCTGGCGCGCGAATCGGGGCCGTTCCGGCTGGAGCTCCGCAAGCTGCGCTGCGACTGGCTGCTGCTGCAGAACATCATCCGTATCGGTCTGCCGACGGGGATCCAGGCGACGATGTACTCGTTTTCCAACGTCATCATTCAGGCGGTCACCAACAAGTTCGGCGTGGACGTGGTGGCGGCCTGGGCGACGCTGGGCAAGATCGACGCGCTCTACTGGATGGTGATGTCGGCATTCGGCATGGCGCTGTCGACGTTCTCGGGACAGAACTTCGGGGCGCGGCGCTACGGCCGCGTGATCCGCAGCATCCGCGTCTGCTCGCTGATGGCTTTCGTCGCCACGGGGATCATCGTGACGGCATTCCTGTCGGGCGGCGAGTTCTGGTTCCGCATTTTCACCGACGATCCGCAGGTCATCGGCCAGGGGCTCATGCTGATGCGGCTGATGGTGCCGTGGTATTTCTCCTACGTGGTGGTGGAGACGATCTCCGGCGGCATCCGCGGCACGGGCGATTCGCTGGCCCCCACGGCGATCATGGCCGTCGGCGTGTGCGCGTTCCGGCTGGCCTGGATGTGGCTGGTGGTGCCCTCGCACTGGGACATCCGCGTCGTGGCCTGGAGCTATCCGATCAGCTGGGCGCAGACGGCGGCGTTGTTCGTGCTGTACTATTTCTGCAGCGGCTGGATGAAGCGCAGCATCGCCCGGGCGGGGCACCTGCATGCGGCGGCGTGATATTTTCAAAATCGTGAGAATTTTCTCCCTTGACAGTTTGAGAAATGAGGCTATAATTTCACCCATAACTGAAGAGCGATATAAAGGCGTTGAACCGGATCTCCTTGAAGAGCGTGTCGCCGTGCCAGAGAGGAAGCCCCGCAGGCTGAAAGGGCTTTCAGCGCGATTTTTTTGAGGAGCAAGGCCCGGGGAGCCGGAATGGAAAGGCTTGTGTGCCGGAGTACATTTCCCGAACTGACCCTCCGTGACCGGGGTCCAAGCGGGGCGTGAGATGGAATGCGTCCAAGCAGGGTGGTACCGCGAGACTGTGATGGCTCGTCCCTACAGAACGATGTGGGGGCGAGTTTTTTTAGTATGGCGGTACACCGTGCGCGGCGGCGCGAAATCGCGCCCAAGCAGGGTGGTACCGCGTGCTGGAGGCTGAACGGCGCGTCCCTGTGCGTTCAGTTTCGGGCGCACGGAGATGCGCCGTTTTTGAGCCGAAATTTCAATCGCAGAAAAATTGAAACGCTTTTTTCACAGGGAGGAGTCGGGTAAAATGAAACTGGCGGTGGTAGGTGCGACGGGCGAAGTCGGCCGCACGATGGTCCGCGTTTTGGAGGAGCAGGGAGTCCGCCCCGGGACGATCCGCTTTTTCGCTTCGCCCCGCAGCGCGGGAAGGGAACTGGAGTTCGCCGGCCGCCGCGTGGCGGTCGAGGGATTGACGAAGGAGTGGGTCCCCGCCGGGACGTTCGATTACGTGATCATGTCGGCGGGGTCGGAGCTGTCGGCGTGGTTCGCCCCCGTCGCCGCGTCGCGCGGCGCGGTGGTGATCGACAACAGCTCGCGCTGGCGCATGGATCCGGAAAAGCTGCTGGTGGTGCCGGAAATCAACGGCGATCTGCTCGCGGGCTACCGCGGCATTATCGCCAATCCCAACTGTTCGACGATCCAGATGGTGCTGGGGCTGTACAAGGTGCACGAGCGCTTCGGCCTCAAAAACATCGTCGTCAGCACGTACCAGGCCGTCAGCGGCGCGGGACGGCGCGGCATCGACGAGCTGCTGGCGCAGGAGCGCGGCGGCACGAAATACGAGAAGTTCGCGGCGCCGATCCACCGCAACGTGGTGCCGCAGATCGACGCGTTTTTGGACAACGGCTTCACCAAGGAAGAGATGAAGATGGTCGACGAGCCGCGCAAGATCCTGCGCGACGGTTCGATCATGTGTTGGCCCACGACGGTGCGCGTGCCGGTGCTGTACGGCCACAGCGAAGCGGTCTTCGCGGAGACGCGCGAACCCTTCGGCACGATCGAAAAACTGCTCGAAGTGATGCGAACGCAGGAGCACGTGACCGTCAGCGACGAGCCCGTGGTCACGCCCGCGGTGGACGCCGCGGGCACGGACGCGACGTTCGTCAGCCGCGTGCGCAGCTTCGACGACACGCATTTTTTGCAGTGGAACGTGGCCGACAACGTGCGCGTGGGCGCGGCCACCAACGCCGTGCGCATCCTGCTCCGTCATGCGGCGCTGAACGGCGTGCGCTGAGCGGTTCGCCGTTCATGGGAAAATGTTCCACGTGGAACATTTTTCGCGTTTTGCTTTTTCACCCTTTGGAGTTGCTGAGTTTATCGTCATCTGATTTTCGCGGCGGAGAAAGAGTTTCCTTTTTTCGCGCGTCCGACGGCGGCGCGCCGCCGTGTTTTTCCGGTATTTTTGTTTTTCCCCGCTCCGCCGTTTCTCCGTGGTTGCTTTTGTTTTTAAGAAGACTTTCACGCAAAGGAGTGCATTTTCATGTTCAGAGGTACAGGCACCGCGCTGATCACGCCCTTCCGCAACGGAGCCGTCGACTTCGACGCGCTGGGCGAGCTTTTGAACTTTCAGGTGGAAAACGGCGTCGACGCGCTGATCGTGCTCGGCACCACGGGCGAGGCGGCGACGCTGACGCCCGCGGAGCGCGACGAGGTGATCTCCTTCGCGCTGCGCACGGTGGACGGGCGAATCCCCGTGATCATCGGCACGGGCACCAACAACACGGCGACGACCGTCGACCTGTCGCGCCGCGCCGAGGAGCTGGGCGCCGACGGCGCGCTGGTGGTGACGCCTTTCTACAACAAGCCCAACCAGGAAGGACTGTACCGGCATTTCCGCACCGTGGCCGAGTCCGTGAGGATCCCCGTGATTTTGTACAACGTGCCCGGGCGCACGGGCGTCAATCTGGCGCCGGAAACGGCGCTGCGCCTGGCCCGGATCGAGAACATCGTCGGCGTCAAAGAAGCCAGCGGCAACCAGTACCAGTGCGACAGCCTGATCCGCTCGCTGCGGGTCGTGCGTCCCGACTTCCGCGTCTGGTCGGGCAACGACGACCAGGCCTTCCACCTCGTCTGCTGCGGCGGCGACGGCGTCATCTCCGTGCTGTCCAACGTGCTGCCCGCGCAGACCGTGGCGATGATCGACGCCGCGCTCGGCGGCGACGTGGCGGCGGCGCGCCGGCTGCATCTGCGGCTGCTGCCGCTGATGAAGGATCTCTTCAACGAGTCCAACCCGATCCCCGTCAAGTTCGCCGCCGGCGAGCTGGGACTGTGCCGCGACGAGCTGCGTCTGCCGCTGGTGCCCGCCGGCGAAAGAACGCGCGAGCTGGTGCGCGCCGACCTGCTCGAACTGGGCGCGCTGGAGGCCGAATAATGGCGCTCTCCGTTCCCTATGGCGTGATCGGCTCCACCGGGCGCATGGGGCGCGAGATCGCGGCCGCCGCCGGCGGGACTCCCTGTCTCCGCGTCTGGGACGAGGGCGAGACCTGCGACGGCACGCCGCGCGTTATCTTCGACTTTTCGTCCGCCGCCGTCCTGCCGCGCACCGTCGAGCTGTGCCGCCGCCACAAAAGCGCGCTGGTCATGGGCACCACGGCGCTGAACGACGGGCACATGGCCGCGTTGCGCGGCCTCGCCGAGGAAGTTCCGGTCGTACAGAGCTTCAATTATTCCATCGGCATCGCCGTCATGGCCATGATCCTGCGCGAGTACGCGCCGCTGCTGGCCGACTGGGACGCCGAGATCGCCGAGGCGCACCACGTCCACAAGAAAGACGCGCCCTCCGGCACGGCGCTGATGCTGGGCAAAGCGCTGGGGCGCGACGTGCCCATGCACTCCTTCCGCCTCGGCGGCCTGCCGGGCGACCACGAGGCCCTGTTCGGCAACGAGGGCGAGACGCTCAGCGTCCGCCATCACGCCATCAGCCGCAGCGTCTTCGCCATCGGCGCGGTCAGGGCCGCGCGTTTCGCGCTGACGAAGGACAAGGGCCTGTTCACATTCGAAGACGTGGTGCGCGGCTGAGCGCGCCGTCATGAAGGAGTTTTCGCGATGAACACAGAAGAAGTGATCCGCCTCATCAAGGAGTCGAAAAAACGCACCGTCGCCCGCGCTTTCGTGGCCGGCGATCTCAAAGACGTCGAGTGGGGCGCGCTGCACTTCGTGGGCAGTTCCAGCTTCGGCACCGTCAAGGGCGACCTGCCCGAGATCCTCAAAGTTCTGGAAGCCAACGGCGACCGTATCGAGGACTGCGAGGTGGAAGTTTGCGCGCGCAACAGCGCCGTGCCGCTCGCCGACCTGACCCGCTACGAAGCCCGCATCGAACCCGGCGCGGTGATCCGCGACATGGTGGAGATCGGCAGAAACGCCGTGGTGATGATGGGGGCGGTGATCAACATCGGCGCTTCGGTCGGCGAAGGCGCGATGATCGACATGAACGCCGTGCTCGGCGGACGCGCGCAGGTGGGCAAAAACTGCCACATCGGCGCCGGCGCGGTGATCGCCGGCGTGGTCGAACCCGCCAGCGCCCAGCCGGTCGTCATCGAAGACGGCGTGCTCGTCGGCGCCAACGCCGTCGTGCTCGAAGGCGTCCGCGTCGGGGCCGGATCCGTCGTCGCCGCGGGCGCGGTCGTCACCGCCGACGTTCCCGCCGGCGTCGTCGTGGCCGGCACGCCTGCGCGCGTGATTAAAAACGTGGATTCCCGCACCGAGGGCAAGACGGCTGTCGTCGAAGCCCTGAGAGAGCTTTAGGAAATGGCGGCTCCCGCACAGATCGTCCGCACCGCGGTGCTGAAATACGGCGGCTCGTCCGTGGCCGACGCGGACAAGATCCGCGCCGTCGCCGCCAAAGTCGCCGCCCGCTGCCGGAGCGGCGAACGCCTGGTCGTCGTCGTCTCCGCCATGGGCAAGACCACCAACCGCCTCATCGACCTCGCCGCGGACGTGTCCGGCAACAGCGCCGGCTACAAGCGCGAGATGGACATGCTGATGGCCACGGGCGAACAGGTCTCGGCCGCGCTGCTGGCCATGGCCCTGCGCGACCTCGGATGCGACGCCCTGTCCATGAACGCCTATCAGATCGGCATGCTGACGACCAACGCCTACGGCGGCGCGCGCATCCGCGACATCGACGTCGGACGGATCCGCAAGGAACTTGACGAACGCGGCGTCGTCGTGGCGACGGGTTTTCAGGGCGTCGCGGAGAACGGCGACCTGACCACGCTCGGGCGCGGCGGCAGCGACACGTCCGCTATCGCCATCGCCGCGGCGCTGCGCTGCCCCTGCGAAATTTACAGCGACGTGGACGGCGTGTACGCCTGCGACCCGCGCATCATCCCCGAGGCCAAAAAACTGGAGTACGTCACCTACGAAGAGATGCTCGAAATGGCCTCCTCCGGCGCCAAGGTGCTGCACTCGCGCGGCGTGGAGATCGCCGACAAGCAGCAGGTGGAGCTCTACTGCGGCTCCACTTTTTCCGACGAAAGAGGCACGAGAATCGTGAAAAACCTTCCCGAATGGCTTGAGCATCCCGTCGTCACCGGCGTGGCCGTCGACGCCGACCAGATCAAGGTCAACCTGCGCGGCCTGCCCGAGGACGTGCACCTCTACACGCGCGTCTTCAACGAGCTGGCGGCGCGCTGCATCAACCTCGACATGATCACCATCGTCTCCGAGGGAGGCGAAGCGGCTGTAACGTTCTCCGTGATCCGCGGCGACGTGGGCCTAGTCCGCCCGGCCCTGGAAGCGGCCCTGCGGGGGCTGGACGGCTGGACGATGACCGTCGACGGCGAGGTCGCCAAAGTGTCGGCCATCGGCGTCGGCATGCAGGCGGCCTCCGGCGTGGCCGGGCGCTTTTTCGGCGCGCTCGAACGCGCCCGTATCGACGTGCTCGGCGCCACCACCTCGGAGATCAAGATCGCCGTGCTCGTGCCGCGCGCCCAGGCGCAGAGCGCCGCCGACGCGCTGATGACCGAGTTCGACCGCAAGGTCGGAGAGTGATTACCACCGCCTCGCGCCCGCCGCGGGGCTTTTTTTGAAACAAGGGGCGCCACGGAGAAGCGGCGAAGCGAAGGAAAACGCGCCGCCGCTGCGCGGCGAAAGCCAAAAGCAAAATTGCAGTGCGGGAATGAAGACTCTCGCCCATTTTTCGCAAAAACTTTCCGCGCAAAAAATATTCAAGAATTTTTCTTTTGGTTTTCTCCGTGTCTCCGTGGTAGCTTTTGTTCCCGCGCCATGAGAAAATACGGACGAATATCCAGATCGAACGCGACGAGGTGTGTGACGATGTATAAAAAAGCGCAAACCATCCAGCCCTGGCTGACGGAAGTGCATCAGGCGCTACACCGCATTCCCGAGCTGGACCGCGACCTGCCCGAGACGACCGCTTACGTGACGGAGCGCCTCGACGAGATGGGCGTGCCGCATTTTGCCTGCGCCGGCGGCCTCGTCGCCGAGCTGGCGGGCGAGCCGGGCGCGCCCGTCGTGGCGCTGCGCGCCGACATGGACGCGCTGCCCGTCACGGAAGCCACCGGGCTGCCTCAGGCGTCGCGCCACGCCGGCAAGATGCACGCCTGCGGGCACGACGCGCACATGGCCTGCGCTCTGGGAGCGCTGCGCCTGCTGCGCGGCGAGGGCAAACGCGCGGCGACCCTGCGCGTGCTCTTTCAGCCCGCCGAGGAGACCGACGGCGGCGCGGCGAAGATGATCGAAGCCGGAGCGCTCGACGGCGTTTCGTCGGCGCTGTGCCTGCACGTCGCCTCGTCGCTCGCGGTCGGTCAGATCGGCGTCATCTCCGGCCCGGCGCGCGGCGCCAGCGACATGTTCAACGTCACGCTGCGCGGGCGCGGCTGCCACGGCGCCTATCCCCACCTCGGCGCCGACGTCGTCGCCGGCGGCGCGCAGATCATCTCGGCCCTGCAGCTGCTGGTCAGCCGCGAGACCAGCCCGCTCGATCCGGCCGTGCTGACCGTGGGCAGGTTCGCCGCCGGCACGGCGCGCAATATCATCCCCGACAGCGCCGGGTTCGAGGGCATCGTGCGCACGCTGGACCCCGCCACGCGCGCGCGCATGGCGGCGCGCGTGCGCGAACTGGTCGGGGGCATGGCCGCGGCCCTGCGGCTGAGCGCCGAAGTGGAATTCATCGAAGGCTACCCGGCGCTGATCAACGACGCCGAAGTCGCCGAAGCCGTGCGCCGCGCCGGCGCGCGCGAGCTGGGGGCGGAAAACGTGATCGCGCCGCCCTGCCCGCAGCTGGGCGTGGACGACTTCGCCTGCATCGCCGAGCGCGTGCCGGGCTGCTACGTCGATCTCGGCGCGCGCCGCCCCGGCGGGGCCGAAGAGCCGCTGCACAGCCCGCGCTTTTATCCCGACGAGGGCTGCCTGCCCGTCGGCGCGGCGCTGATCGCCGCCTGGGCGCAGAGTCAGGCGTAAAGGACAAAGGCAAACAAGAGCCGCCGCGAAGACGCAAAGGCGCGAAGAAAGGCGAAAAACGAACGGCCGCCCGGCGGCGTTTCGTTTCCGGATCTTTCTCGGCGTCCCCGTGTGTTCGCGGCGGCTTTTTGTTTTATGGACGCTTGCATAATCTTGTTCTTATGATAAAATAACCTATAAAACAAAAAACGACGTAAAATTCATGTCTTTGCCGATTAAAATTTTCGATCGGCAGGGCGGCGCTCCGCGCCGCGGGAATTTTCGTTTGGTACGTCGTCGGCCGCTGGCGGCTGATACTATTTCTCAATTAAAGCACCTAACAATCCATTGTCTTGCGGTAATACTCCTTATGGTCTGAGCGGTGAGATTT